>JAFLCR010000188.1 GCA_017302755.1 Alphaproteobacteria bacterium | reverse complement strand
GCCGCGCTCGGCGCAATCATATCTACCATCCCCCTGTTCTTGGTCCAGGGCCCACCGGGGGTCGGAAAGACCCGGTTGGTGAGAGACTTGGTCCTCGACACGCTCGCCGATAACAGTTCCGCGCGATTGCTCTTGACGGCCCAGAGTAACGCTGCGGTGAATCATCTCATGGATGAACTCGCCAAGGCGCTCGAAGGGCATCCAGGCGAGCCTGTCATCGTGCGCAGTCAATCCAAGGACAACAAGGATGACGCCGGCGATTTTGAGATCTCCCGCCAAACCGAGTCTCTGATTGCAAAGCTTACCGCGAGTCCGCTCGTCGCCGAGGCGCCCCAGGCTGACGACCATATGACACCTGCCGCCAAAGCCTTCTTTGCGCAGGTGCTGGAGGGACTGGATGCGCTGGGCATCGCTTATGTCCGCAACCCCAGGCTGGTGCGCGGGCTCGATTATTACTGTCATACGGTCTTCGAATTCACGACCCAGCTTCTGGGCGCGCAGAACGCCGTGCTCTCTGGTGGGCGTTATGACGGCCTCATTGGCACCATGGGCGGCCCTGAAACTCCCGGCATCGGCTGGGCTGCAGGGATGGAGCGATTGCTCGATCTAAGTCCTTATCAGGCAAGCGTTATTCCTCCTGTGGCAGTGATTGCGGGAACCGAGGCCCTGCGCCAGAAAGCGCTTGTGGTGGCGCGCAATTTAAGATATCAGGGCGTGGTGACGGAAGTGCTGCATGGCGGCAATCTCGGCAAGGCGCTGAAAAAAGCGGACAAGCTGGGTGCGATCCACGCGGTGATCCTCGGCGAAGACGAATGCTCCCGCGGGAATGTTGCGGTCAAGCATATGCCGAGCGGAGAACAGAAGGAAATTCCTGAATCCGAAATTCTGTCGCATGTGACGCAGCAGACGCGATAGACGCAGAGTAGCTGCACGAAGAAACCCCTTTGGCTGAATAGAGACTAGATGGTCGAAGAGTATTGGACGAGCAGAGCGAGGACTAGCGCCATTGAGGCGCGCAGCCCGCGTGGCGCTTGAACGCCAAAGATAGAGAGAGAGCGTGGCCCTCGATTTTCGTGACAAGCTGGAAGCTATGAGCATGCGCCACCAGGAGGTGCGCGACCTGCTGGCCAGCGGCGTGAGCGGACAGGAATACAGCAAACTCTCGCGCGAATTCGCGGAGCTGGAGCCGATCGTCGAGCGCATCGACGTGCTGCAGAAAGCCTGGAAGGAAAAACAGGATCTGGACGCGCTGCTCAAAGACGGCTCTCTCGACAGCGAGCTGCGCAAAATGACGGAAGAAGAGCTGCGCCATGTCAGCGAAAGCCTGCCGCAGCTGGAAAAAGACGTGCAGCTTGCACTGCTGCCCAAGGACGAGGCGGATGAGAAGAACGCCATCCTTGAAGTCCGCGCCGGCACGGGCGGGGAGGAGGCGGCGCTGTTCGCGGCTGATCTTTTCCGCATGTACCAGCGCTATGCCGACAAGCAGGGTTGGAAATTTGAAGTGATGGAAGTCTCCGATACCGGCATCGGCGGCTATAAGGAAGCCTCGGCCACCATCACCGGCAAAAACGTATTCGCCCGCCTGAAATTCGAATCCGGCGTGCACCGCGTGCAGCGCGTGCCTGCCACTGAAGCAAGCGGGCGTATTCATACCAGCGCCGCAACCGTTGCCGTGCTTCCTGAAGCCGAGGAAGTCGACATTGTGATTGATGACAAGGATCTACGCATCGACGTTTACCGTGCCTCCGGCGCGGGCGGCCAGCACGTGAACAAAACCGAATCCGCCGTGCGCATCGTGCATTTGCCCACGGGCCTCATCGTGGAGCAGCAAACCGAAAAATCGCAGCACAAGAATAAAGCCAAAGCCATGAAGCTCCTGCGCGCCCGCCTCTACGAGGCCGAACGCGCGGCCAAGGACGCCGCCCGCGCCGCCGACCGCAAGGGTCAGGTGGGCAGCGGCGATCGTTCGGAGCGCATCCGCACCTATAATTTCCCGCAGGGCCGCGTCACCGATCACCGCATCAACGTGACGCTTTATAAGATTGAGGACGTCATGAACGGTCAGGCGCTGGATGATTTCATCGACGCGCTGCTCGCCGAAGATCAGGCATCCAAACTCGCGGAGCTGGCATGACGAACCTGGCCGTGCATCTGCGCAATGCCTCTTCACGCCTGTCGCAGGCGGGCGTGGATACGCCGGCGCTTGATGCGCGACTGCTCCTGGAACATGTGCTCGGCAAGGATCACGCCTATCTGATTGCCCACCCTGAAGCGATGCTTTCCGCCAAGCAACTCGCGCGGCTGGAGGAACTGCTCACGCGCCGCGCCGGCGCCGAGCCGATTGCCCATATTCTGGGTGTGCGCGAATTCTGGAAAGACCGTTTCCTGGTTACCAAGGATACGCTCGTGCCGCGTCCCGACAGCGAAACCCTCATCGAAGCTGCGCTGGAACTTGCGCCCGACGCGCAGCGCATCCTCGATCTGGGAACTGGCACGGGTTGCCTGCTGATCTCGCTGCTCAGGGAATACCCGCGCGCGAAAGGCGTGGCGGTGGATGTCAGCGCCGATGCGCTGGATGTGGCCAGGAGTAATGCCGAAACGCTTGGTGTGGCTGACCGCATGACCTTCCTGCAAGGCGCATGGGAGGCGGCGCGGGGTGAGCGTTTTGATCTGATCGTCAGCAACCCGCCTTACATTCCCACCGCCGACATTGCCGAACTGGATGCGGATGTGCGCGATTACGAGCCGCGCCTTGCGCTGGATGGCGGCGAAGACGGGCTTTCCGCCTATCGCCAGATCGCGGCATTGCTTCCTGATCTGCTGACGCCGGGCGGCATCGCCGTCTTTGAATGCGGCATTGATCAGGCCGAATCCGTGCGCGTGACCGTATCGGCGCATGGACTCAAGCATATTTCCACGTTTTCTGATCTCGCGGGCATTCCCCGCGCGGTCGCTTTTCTGTATAAAGACACCACTCGCAAGGAGACTTCACGGTGAATAACAACATGAGACCCCGCAAACCCATGAACCGCAACTTCCAAGGCCAGGGCGGCGGAAGGGGGCCGATGCAGCGCCGTCCGTTCCGCCAAGGCGGTGGTCAGCAGGGCGGTGGCTTTGATAAACAGGCCCGTGCCCGCGCCGCGCAGAACCGCGAGAAATACCTGGCCAAGGCGCGCGACGCGCTGGCGGCGGGTGACCGCGTGGAGGCCGAAAACTGGTTTCAGCATGCGGAGCATTACTACCGCGTTGTGGTAAGCCTCACCCCCCCGGAACAGCTGAATCCGCAGCCCGAGCCCTACCAGGAAGGCGGCGAAAGCTTGGACGCGCCGCCGTTCGAGGAAGGCGCGCAACCTCAGCAGCATCAGGATTTCGATGGTTCTCAAGCCCAGGCGCAGCCTCCGCAGCAACCGCGCCCTGCTTCTCCCGACTCTCCGGTGATGGAGCACGGCGGCTACGACCGTCCGGTCTTTGATCGCCCCGGTTATCAGCCCCGCCAGCAGCGCCGCCGGTACCCGAACCAGGACGGTCAGGCTCAGCCTCAGGAGGGCCAGCCGCGCGAGCCGCGCCCGCGTCCGCAAAATCGCTTTGAAAGCGGCCAGAACCTGCCGCCTTTCCTGGCTGAGGAGCCGACGCGTCCGGAGCGCAAGCCCGCGGCGGAGGCCCCCGCTCCTGCGCCGCGTGAAGAAGGTGAGCAGAACTAAGCTATTTTGCGGCTTCTTTTTCGCACATCGCGAAGTCCACGCATGTATGCGTGACTTTCCCGAAAGCCACGCCTAGCGGCGCGCTGCCCTTGGCGGCGATGGGAAGCAGCTGGCCGTCATCGCTGGCATAGGCATCGATCACGGCATCTTCGGCGTTCTGCTTTTTCAGTTCATTCGCGGTAAAACCGGCCACAGGAATGCCGGTATAGCGCACATGCAGCACCTGCTGTTTCGTGTCTTTCATGGTTTCGCTGCCGACGATCTCGAAATTCAGGTCTGTGCGGCGGCGTCCATCGTAATAAGGCAGGGTAAATTTTGTTTCGCCTTTCGCCTGCGCCTGCAGCACCATTCGCCGTGCGGCAACGAAGGTGGTGAGCGCGTCGACGACGCCATCCTTGTGCTTCGCTTCGACGGCCGGGCGCTCCACGCGGTTTTCCTCAGGTTCGAAGGTTTCCGAGGCGACCCTGCCTTCAG
>JAFLCR010000187.1 GCA_017302755.1 Alphaproteobacteria bacterium | reverse complement strand
TGCGCTCAACCAACTCGATGCCATCGACGCCGCGAACATCGACCGAGAAATCCTTCTGCGCCACATCGCCGAAGGCTTCTTCCGCCAGGTTTTCGAGCACGGCTATTTCCACGCCGACCTGCACCCCGGCAACCTTTTCGCCCATGCCGACAACACCGCGACCATGGTCGATTTCGGCATCACCGGCCGCCTCTCGCAGCGCGACCGCATCACCCTGGCCGAAGTGCTGCGCGGCTTCCTCGACCGCGATTACATGACCGTCGCCCGCGCGCATATCCATGGCGGCTGGGTGCCGCTAGACACCTCGCCGGAAAAATTTGCTTCCGCCATGCGCGCCGTGGGAGAGCCTATCCTCGGCAAGCCGCTGTCGGAGATTTCCATCGGCCGCCTGCTCGGCCAGCTCTTCAGCATCACCGAAACCTTCCGCATGGAAACGCAGACGCAACTTCTGCTGCTGCAAAAAAGCCTGGTGCTGGTGGAGGGCCTGGGCCGCACGCTCTGCCCGCACATCAACATGTGGGAGCTGGTGCGCCCCGTGATCGAGGAATGGGCGAAGAAAAACCTCACCCCGCCCGCCCGCGTGAAGCATCAGGTAAAAGAACTCCTCGCCCTCGCCCCGCTGATTCCCGCCTACTTACGCAAAATGGAAGCCGAGCAGCGCCGCACGCGCGAAGAGGCGGAGCAAGGCACGCCCTTGCCTCAACCCTCGCCATCGCGCCGCGTGGGCCAAGCCGCGTTCTGGCTTTTTCTGGGAGCCGCGCTGGGATGCGCCGCCTTGGGGATTGCTAACTTTTGACGATCTCAGGCTGCGGTGCATCCGGCAAGTTTTCCGCCGCGCGCTGCATGCGCTCCAGCGCCGCGGGAATCGTCTGAACATGGAACCGGAAATCAAAATGCACCTCGGTGACGCCGTGCCCCGAACCACCGCTGACGCAGATTTCCTCGCCGTTCGGCCCTTTCGCATTGGGAAGGCGCTGCATGAATTCATACTGCCGATGATTCTCCAGCCTGTAATCAGGCGAGATTAACTGCACCAACCCGTCGGCGTAGACATAAGCCTTCCACTCGCCGGGCCGGTAGCCGAAAAACTCGTATTTTTCGCCGCAGGCGAAAACATAATCTAATGACTGCTTCACCGCCGTGAGCAACTGGATCATGTGATCCACCGTGATCAGCCCCTCCACTTTCTCCCACTGCTCGCCGTACGGCACGATCACCATGCGGTTCCCGTTGCCCAGCGGAATGCTCTCTAGCGGATCATGAAGCGCCATATTTCCTCCCTTTTTTGCCGCATCGTCCCATGCGATGCCCGGGATTCATTTAAGACTATCCTGCCTTGCTGTCAAAAAAGAAGCCGGGCATCGCTGCCCGGCTATTATTTTTTAAGCGCCGCTGTTCGCGGATTGGAGACTTATACCACCCTCTCCTGCGCGCGGTCGGCCAGCACGACTTCCGCCTCATTGAGCGCCTGCCATGCCATCGTGGCATCGAAAGACCTGCGGGGATCGCCAACGATCAGCGCCAGAGGCTTCGCATCCGGGTTATGGTGTTCAATCGCCTCAGCAAGCAGAATGCCCATGGATACCCTGTTGAAGGAAACCTCATTCGGGGTTTCATCCGCCAATTCCTGCGCAATCTGACGCCTCTCTCCGCGCAGCTTGCGGCAACCATGTTCAAAGCGGCTCATGGCGGCGCTTTCATCAGTATGGCGCACCTGCTCAACCGTGACGCCTTCCCCGAAAATATGGGAAACCACGGTCTGCGCCGTGCCCTGTTCGAGCAGCGCGAGACGTTCAAGGCTCTGGGTGAGGGCAAGCCCCCAGCTGATGGAATGATGCACGCGCGCATCCTGGCCCGGCTGCTCATCGTAAAACACCTGGCTTGTATCGCTCATCTGCGCGAAGGCTTCTTCCACCCTGGCGAGTTCCGATTTGCGGATCTGCCCGAGCGCCACCATGGTATGGCCCCCCAGCGCATAAGACGGCCCCTGTTCGCTGTAACCTGTTTCCGTGAATTCGGTGAGCTTGGGACCGGCGAAATCCTTGGCATCCTCACCCGGTTCCATCTTGGGGCTGTAGCCCAGAAGAATGCAGCGGCCGAGCGATGCCTCGATCTCCGCAACACTGAAGCCCAAGAAGGGGCGGAACGTGGCCGCGTCTTCCAGCGTCACATGTTCGATGCCCTTGGCGAGCGCCTGCGCCACCGCCGGATCCTCGGCGGCCATCTGCTGCATATATTCCCCGAACTGCTCGCGGAAGAACCGCACCGCCCAGTCCGCCCCTTGGCTCTGCGCGATGGCGGCGCGCTCCTCGCCGCTCAGAACAGGCGCCGGCAGCATGCCGATACCGCGCCCGTTGGCGTTGTCTTCATAATAGGACTGGCCGTACTCTTTCACGACCACGCCGGTGATGCTGTCCACCACCGCAATACGCAGATCGGTTTCCAGAAGTTCCCTCCCCTGACCAGGGTCGCCCTGCATTTTACCGGCGACAAGCATGATCGTGTAATTATTTTCAGCCATGACATCTCACAAAAAAGGGGGGAAACAATCGCAAGGCATATTTTACCGGATCAAAATGACGCTTTTGTGACCGTTGCACTCATCCGCGCGCGCCATGATAAAAATACCACCCTAGCCCCAAAGTGAAGACCCAACACCCGTATAACGCATGCTCCACCCAGATGAGGGCAAAATTGCGGTGTTTTTCATAGGTCTGCGCGAACATCACCCCACCGATGGCGCTGAACACATAGGCCACCCAGTTTCCAAGAAAGAGATGCGCGTGGCCGAAGGCCAGCCCGCTCATGAGCAGCGTCGCCCGCCCTGCAAACAGCGCCTTGTACCGCTCGCAGAAAAACACCCGGTAAACGATCTCCTGCGGGATCACGGAAAGCACGGGGTAAAGCAGCATCACCACAGCCCACATGCCCGGGCGCTCGATAGGAAAGGAAAACAGCCGTTCCGGGTCGTGCCAGGCCGTGAAAGCCAGCAGCGCGGGCGCGCACACGGCAAAGCGCAACAGCATCGGCTTCCACGCCTGCCGTGGAACGCCCCGCCAAAGCTCGCCCACACCCGCTTTCGTCATGCGCATCCACAGCAGCAAGCACCCGAGGCCCATCACCCACAACACCAGGAACAACAACGGCTTAAGCGGTAGAAACCAGAAAACCACCGGCAACAGCGCAAACAGCGCCACACATTCCACCCAGAGCCAGCGATGTTTCATGGCGTTTTCCACCTCCAAAGCGAGGCTAAATAACTTATTATTCTTTGTTTTTCAATGCAGGAAGTGGAAATTTGAATTCCACAGATTGCTTTCGCTTTTTTTCATCTCTATAGTGCAAGAAAGGCGTACATTTAACAAACATGCGAATCCTTCTCATCATCAGCGGCAGCGTGGCCGCGTATAAGAGCCTTGACCTCATCCGCAACCTGAAAGAGCGCGGCGCGAGCGTCACCACGGTGCTCACGAAGGGCGGCGAGCAGTTCGTCACGCCCTTGAGCGTCGCCGCGCTTTCCGGCGCGCCTGTCTACACCGACCTCTTCTCGCTGAAGGACGAAACCGAGATGGGGCACATCCGCCTCTCGCGCGAGGCCGACCTCATCCTCGTGGTCCCCGCCTCCGCGAACCTGCTGGCGAAAATGGCCTCCGGCATCGCGGACGATCTCGCCTCCACCATTCTGCTCGCCACCGACAAGCCCGTCTACGCCGCCCCTGCCATGAACCACCGCATGTGGGCACACCCCGCCACGCAACGCAATGTCGCGCAATTGAAGAAAGACGGCATTACCTTCATCGGCCCCGATCCCGGCGCGCTTGCCTGCGGCGAAGAAGGCGAAGGCCGAATGTGCTCGCCCGACGCCATTCTCTCCGTCATCCTCGGGCACGCCGCATGGCGTGAACCGGGGATCCAGCACAAACATGCGGCGCCAGCCGCTCCACTTTCCGGCCGCACCGCGCTCGTCACCAGCGGCCCCACCCATGAACCCATCGACCCTGTCCGCTTCTTAGGCAACCGTTCTTCCGGCAAACAAGGCCATGCCATCGCCGAAGCGCTCGCACGCGCCGGCGCGAAGGTGACACTCGTCACCGGCCCCACCGCGCTGCCCTCGCCTGCCGGCGTCACCACCATCCCCGTCACCACCGCCGCCGAGATGCTCGCAGCCTGTGAGAAACAGCTTCCTGTCGACATCGCCGTCTTCGCCGCCGCCGTCGCCGACTGGAGTGCCGCGCCCGCGCCGCACAAAATCAAGAAACGCGCGAATGGCGCGCCGCCGGAAC
>JAFLCR010000186.1 GCA_017302755.1 Alphaproteobacteria bacterium | reverse complement strand
CCCATCTCCATGAGCTGCTTGGCGACGTCGCCGGTTTCCACGAACTCGGCCACGGCCTCCAGGCCGAAGCCCTTGATGAAGTCGAGCAGCGTCTTCACGAAGAGCAGGTTTTCCGGATTGTCACGGATGTCGCGGATGAACGCACCGTCGATCTTCACCATGTCCACCGACAGCGTCCTGAGCTGGCGGAAAGAGGTATAACCCGCGCCGAAATCGTCCAGCGCCACGCGGCAGCCCAGCCCCTGCACGGCGGCGACGAAATAGGCGGTGTCGCGCAGGTCCCGCAGCGCGGCGGTTTCGGTGATCTCGACGATGAGGCGCGAGGCCATGTCCGGCCTGTCCTCGACGGCGCGGCTCAGGCGGTCGAGCCAGAGGGAATTGGCCGTGGTGATGCTGGACACGTTCATGGCGAGCGAGACGTCGCCGCTTTTTTTCAGCTCCTCGATCACCATGTCGAGCACGAGATCGTCGATCGCCTGGATGAGGCCGAGCTTTTCGGCGATGGGAATCAGCGTGCCGGCGGAACTCACCTTGCCGTCATGGCCGACCAGGCGCAGCAGCGCTTCGTAATGGCAGATCTTGCCGGTGAAGGAATGCACCACCGGCTGGTAAGCCAGGCGTAATTTACGGTCGCGGATGGCCTGCTTGAGGTAGTCGGCCAGCTCCATCTGCTGGCGGGATTCCTGCGCCAGCTGCGCGGCGTCGCCCTCGATCTGCAGCATCGCGTGGGCGCGGTGCAGGCAGGAGAACATGTCGCGCGGGTCGTCGGCGGAAAGCGGCAGCACGGCGGTGTGCGGCAGCAGGTGCATGGTCTGGCCGGAAGCGGCGGGCAGGTGGTTCAGCACGGCGCTCGACATCATGTCGGCGCGGCGCGCCAAGGCATTCACATCTTCGCCAGGCAGGGTGATCGCCAGGGCATCGAGCAGAAAACGCTGCACCAGCGCGCCCTTGGGCAGCTGGGAAAGGCAGATGGTTTCCAGCTGGCTCATGGCTTCTTCGGCCGCTTTACTGCCGTAGGCGCGGGTGATCATGGCCAGATTCTTAATGGCGATCAGCAGGATGCCCTCGGTTCCGAGGGGGATGTCCAGATGTCTGGTCAACGAAGACGGAGAAAACGCTTCCCGATGGCCCGAGGTGGAGGGTATGGCAGTTTGGGGTTTCTGCGGAGTCAGCATAAAAATGGCGGAAAACCTGGTGTCTTTCTTTCATTCTGCCCAAAAAGAGTAAAAATTGATTAAATTTTTTCGACAGTTATTAATAAAGCCGTCCGATTTGGGATTTCCGTTATTTTTGTGCTGGATTTCCCCCCCGCGTGACGCTATAAGCCCTTTCCTATTGTCTTATTGAGAATTCCCGCTTCGGCCGCCTGCCGAAGCACAGATAAGGACTGACACCATGGCCGTACCTAAAAAGAAAACCACCCAGTCCCGCCGCAACATGCGCCGCGCGCACGATGCGCTGAAGGGCGTAAACGTCGTGGAAGACAACACGACCGGCGAACTCAAGCGCCCTCACCACGTCTCGCCGGACGGGTATTACAAGGGCCGCCAGGTCACGACGCAAAAAGTCCGTCACTAAGGTATACCCGTGCTTCTCGCGCTCGATGCGATGGGGGGCGATCACGCGCCCGCCTCGGTCATTGAGGGGGCGAGCATTGCCCGCGAGCGCCACCCGGACCTAAAATTCCTGCTGGTTGGTAACCGTGAGCAGGTTGAGCCTTTGCTCTCCTCACGCAAGAACCTCGGCGGAAACGCAGAAATCCTTCACACTGAAACCTTCATCGCGGGCGATGCCAAGCCGTCGCTGGCGCTGCGCCAGGGCGGCGGCACTAGCATGCGGCTCGCTATCGAAGCCGTGGCTTCGGGCCGCGCCGAAGGCGTGGTTTCCGCCGGCAACACCGGCGCGCTCATGGTGCTTTCCAAATTCGTACTGCGCACGCTGCCGGGCGTAGACCGCCCTGCGATTGCCTCACTTTACCCGACATTGCGCGGCGAGAGCGCAATGCTCGACATGGGAGCGAACGTCGAATGCGACGCGCGCAACCTGTTCCAGTTCGGAGTGATGGGATCTGCCTATGTCACGGCGCTGCTAGGCATTCCGCGTCCGCGCGTGGGGCTGCTCAACATTGGTTCCGAGGATCTGAAAGGCCATGACGCCCTGCGCGCCGCCGCCGCGCATTTCCGAGAGATCGGCGAGGCGCTGCCGCTTGAATTCCACGGCTTCATCGAGGGCAATGACATCACCGGCGGCACGGTGGACGTGGTGGTGACGGACGGTTTCTCCGGCAACATCGCCATCAAGATGGGCGAAGGCACGATCAAGATGTTCAGCGAATACCTGAAATCCGCCTACCGCTCGTCGCTGCTGGCCAAGCTCGGCTATCTGCTCTCCGCGCCTGCGCTCTCCACGCTTAAAAAGAAGCTCGATCCGCGTCACTACAATGGTGGCGTGCTGCTCGGCTTGAACGGCGTGGTGGTGAAAAGCCACGGGGGGGCCGATGGATTGAGCTTTGCCAACGCCGTATCGGTGGCGTATGATCTCATCGGCTTCAAGCTGAACGAAAAGATCAGCGCCGAGCTGAAACTTCCCGCGCTTTCCCCCTCCATAGCCAGTGACTAACCCTATCATCACCGCCACCGGCGCGTATCTTCCGGCTAGGCTCGTCAAGAACGCAGATCTGCCGCCGCAGCTGGAAACCAGCGACGAGTGGATCGTCACGCGCACGGGCATTCATCAGCGGCACTTTGCGGCGGCGGGCGAAAACACGTCGCATCTTGCTGCCAATGCGGCGAAGCAGGCGCTTGCGAACGCGGGACGCAAGCCGGAGGAAATCGACCTTATCGTGCTGGCCACCACCACGCCGGACGAGACCATGCCCGCCACCGCCGCCGCCGTGCAGGACATGATTGGCGCGAAACACGCCGTCGCTTTCGATGTGCAGGCGGCGTGCGCGGGTTTTGTCTATGCCTTAAGCATCGCCGATAATTTCATCCGCACCGGCGCCGTGAAACGTGCGCTGGTGATCGGCGCCGAAGTGTTCAGCCGCGTGCTCGACTGGACCGACCGTTCCACCTGCGTCTTGTTCGGCGACGGCGCTGGCGCCGCGGTGGTCGAAGCATCGGAGGAAAAGGGCAGGGGGGTTCAGGCCGTGCGGTTGCACACCGACGGCTCCCTGCGGCATTTGATACGCACTGACGGCGGCGTCGCCTCAACGCAGAGCGCGGGTTTGTTCCGTATGGATGGCAAGGAAGTGTTTCGCCATGCCGTGCCGCTGATGGCGGGGGTGACGGAGGAAGCGCTGGCCGCCTGCGGTAGAACCGTGGCTGATCTCGACTGGCTCGTTCCGCATCAGGCCAATCAGCGCATTCTTTCGGCCGTGGCAAAAAAACTGGAGATTTCCGAGGAAAAAGTCATCAGCGCAGTCGGGATTCATGCCAATACTTCAGCCGCTTCGGTGCCTTTGGCGTTGCATCATGGAATAACAGGCGGTAAAATCAAAAAAAACAATCTGGTGGCGCTGACCGCCCTGGGGGCAGGACTTGCCTGGGGAAGCGCCATTGTTGTTTGGTAATCTTACGTAACCGGAAGGATAAGAAACATGTCCAAAGACACACTCACCCGCGCCCATCTGAGCGAAGCGATCTACCGCGAAATCGGGCTTTCCCTCAGCGAATCCGGCGACATGCTGGACGTGCTGCTCGACGAAGTCGGCAAGGCGCTTGAGCGTGGCGAGAACGTGAAAATCTCCTCCTTCGGCACGTTTTCCATCCGCAAGAAGAAGCAGCGCGTGGGCCGCAACCCCAAGACCGGCGTGGAAGTGCCCATTTCCCCGCGCAAGGTGCTTACTTTCAAGGCGTCGAACTTGGTGCGGCAAAAGGTGAATGCACAGTAATTCATGCTGTGACGCAACATCTAGCTTTACATCCCATACGACCTACTATACATAGGCTCGGTTCTGTGTTATATCCCTGTTGTAGGACTCTTTAAAAGGAGACGCCTATGATGACAGCGGAGGCAACAAGAACGGGGCGGAAATCGTATGCGCCCGCGGAAATGGAAGAAAGCGCCAAGGCGCCGGATGCCCTGAAAAGCATTGGCGAAGTGGCGGAAGAGCTAGATATTCCCGCGTATGTGCTGCGTTTCTGGGAAACCAAGTTTCCACGCCTGACCCCGGTGAAATGCCGTGGCGGCCGTAGGTATTACCGGCCCGCCGATGTGCAGCTGCTGACGCGCGTCAAGGAGCTGCTTTACAGCGAAGGCTTCACCATCAAGGGCGCCCGCCAGTA
>JAFLCR010000185.1 GCA_017302755.1 Alphaproteobacteria bacterium | reverse complement strand
CGCCAGCGGCAAGCAGGCGGCGGCGGACATCCGCGACGCCCGCATCCTCGCCGTGCTGGGCGACAGCATCACGACCGACCACATCTCCCCGGCCGGCAATATCTCCAAGACCAGCCCGGCGGCGCGCTATCTGCTCGACCAGGGCGTGACGCCGGCGGATTTCAATTCCTATGGCGCGCGGCGCGGCAATCATGAAGTGATGATGCGCGGCACTTTCGCCAATATCCGCATCAAGAACGAGATGCTGGAAGGCGTGGAAGGCGGTTATACGCGGCACTATCCCTCCGGTGAGCAGTTGTCGATCTATGACGCGGCCATGCGCTACGTGCAGGAAAAAACGCCGCTGGTTATCTTCGCCGGCAAGGAATACGGCACCGGCTCCTCGCGCGACTGGGCTGCGAAAGGCACGCGCCTGCTCGGCGTGAAAGCCGTGATCGCGGAAAGTTTCGAGCGCATCCACCGCTCCAACCTGGTCGGCATGGGCGTGCTGCCCCTCACCTTCACCGGAGAGGAGACGCGCAAGACGCTGGCGCTCGATGGCACCGAGGAAATCTCCCTCACCGGCATCGCTGGCGGCATCCGCCCGCGCATGGAGGTGAAATGCACCATCACGCGCAAGGACGGTTCGCGCAAGGAAATCCCCCTGCTCTGCCGCATCGATACGGTCAACGAGGTGGAATATTTCCTCTCTGGCGGCATTCTTCCTTACGTGCTGACGAGCCTGGCAACTCGTTCGAAGAAGGCGGCGTAACCTGAGGCATTGTCATTCCCGCGCAGGCGGGAATCCATAACCACGGGTCCGAAAATTCGAACGCCTGCGGCCATTCATACCGCCAGTGTGTATGGATTCCCGCCTGCGCGGGAATGACACAATCATGCCGCCATCTCGGCGATCTGCTGCAGCGATTTGCTGACACCTTTGACGCGCGTTTCAGTCTTTTCCCAGTCGCGGATCAGCACCAGTTTCTGATCAGGGCGGATTTTCGCCTGGCTGGGGTTCTTGGCAATGAACTCGATCAGCTTCTCCGGCCTGGCAAAAATGTTGTTGCGGAAGCTGATCACCACGCCTTTCGGCCCGGCGTCCACGCGCTCCACGCCCGCCTCGCGGCAGAGCTGCTTGATGCGCACGATGTCGAGCAGGTGCAGCACCTCCTCCGGCATCGGGCCGAAGCGGTCGACCAACTCGGCGGCAAAGCTGTCAATTTCCTCCGGGTTCGCGAGCGAGGCGGCGCGGCGGTAAAGACCCAGGCGCAAGCTTAGATCCTCCACATAGCTTTCCGGAATCAGCACCGAGGTGCCCACATTGATCTGCGGGCTCCACTCGTCGGATACGGTTTCCTTGCCCGCGCCCGCCTTGGCGGCCTGGATCGCCTCTTCCAGCATCTGCTGATACAGCTCCACGCCCACTTCCTTGATATGGCCGGATTGCTCGTCGCCGAGCAGGTTACCGTAACCGCGAATGTCCATGTCGTGGCTCGCCACGGTGAAGCCCGCACCGAGCGTATCCAGCGACTGCATCACCTCCAGCCGTTTCTCGGCAGCCTTGGAAAGCTGCTTGCGGTGCGGCAGGGTGAGATAGGCGTAGGCGCGCGTCTTGCCGCGCCCCACCCGGCCACGCAGCTGGTAAAGCTGCGACAGGCCGAACATATCGGCGCGGTGGATGATCATGGTATTGGCCGTCGGCACGTCGAGGCCGGATTCGACGATGGCCGTCGAAAGCAAAATGTCGAACGCGCCGTCGTAAAACTTGTTCATGATGTCGTCGAGCTGCGTCGCCGTCATCTGGCCGTGGGCGATGGCGAACGTCGCCTCCGGCACCAGATCGCGCAGCTGCACCGTCAGTTCGTCGAGATCGGAGATGCGCGGGGCCACGTAATACACTTTTCCGGCGCGGTGCTTCTCGCGCATGATCGCTTCCCGCAGCACCACGGGGTCGTAAGGCATCACGAAGGTGCGCACCGCCAGCCGGTCCACCGGCGGCGTGGCGATGAGCGACAGGTCGCGCACGCCGGTGAGCGCCATCTGCAGCGTGCGGGGAATGGGCGTTGCCGAAAGCGTCAGCACGTGGACGTTGCTTTTCAGCTCTTTCAGCCTTTCCTTCTGCGCGACGCCGAAATGCTGTTCTTCATCCACAATCACCAGGCCGAGATTGGCGAATTGGATGTTCTTCGCCAGAATGGCGTGTGTGCCGATGACAATATCTACCTTGCCTTCCGCAAGCATGGCGCGTGTTTCCGCGGCCTCCTTGGCCGTCACCATGCGCGACAACTGCCGCACCGTGACCGGCATGCCCGCAAAGCGTTTCTTGAACGTATGGAAATGCTGACGCGCCAGCAGCGTGGTCGGCGCCACAATGGCAACCTGCCTGCGCTCATTGCCCGCGCCACCCTGGCAGGCGACGAAGGCGGCGCGCAGCGCCACTTCGGTTTTTCCGAAGCCCACATCGCCGCAGACCAGGCGGTCCATCGCTTTTCCGGCGGCAAGATCTTCGATGCAGTCGTCGATGGCTTTCTGCTGATCCTCGGTTTCGGCGTGCGGGAAGCGGGCGATGAACTCATCGTACAGCCCTTCGGGCGTCTGCAGCACCGCGCCGGTTTTCAGCGCGCGCTCGGCAGCGATTTTCAAAAGCGCGTGCGCGGCAAGGGTGATGCGCTCCTTGAGCTTCGCCTTGCGTGACTGCCAGGAGATACCACCCAGCTTATCGAGCTTCACCCCCTCGTCGCCCGCGCCATAGCGGGAAAGCACGTCGATGTTCTCCACAGGCAGGAAAAGCTTGTCGTCGCCGTCGTAGACCAGCTTCAGGCAGTCGTGGCGCTTGCCGTTTACTTCCACGGTTTTGAGGCCGTCGAAGCGGCCAATGCCGTGCTCCTTATGCACGAGCAGTTCGCCCTCGGCGAAGCTCGACGCTTCGGCCATGAACAGCTCGGCGGCTTTCCTTTTCTTCTTCTTGCGCTGAATGCGCTCACCGAGCACGTCCTGTTCGGAGAGCAGCACCACTTCGCCGCACTCAAAACCGTGCTCCAGCGGCAGCACCGCAAGGCCAATTGCCTTGCCGGAAAGCTTCAACACCTCGCGCCAGTCTTCGCAGTTCACCGGGTGCACGCCGTGCTCGGAAAGGCGATATTGCAGGCGGTCGCGCGAGCCTTCGGAATAGCAGGCGATGGCTACGCGCTTGCCCTGCTCCTGCCGCGCGCGCGCATAATCCTTGAGCACATCGATCATCGGGCGATCGGGTCGGTTTCGCTCTGCCGAGAAATCGTACGCCTGACGGCAACCCAGTGTCGGCCCTTCTTCGGCAAAAGCATTGAACCAGACGGCGCGCCGCTTCTCCAGGTGCATATCAAGCCGGTCTTCCGTGAGATAGAGCATCTCCGGCGGCAGCGGATGGTAGGGCGCGGCATCCAGCCGCCTAGCGTGCTCGTGGTCCTTCCGCGCCTGGTAATAATCCTGGATCGTATCCAGCCGCTCATCCTTCGTGAGTTCGGCCTGGGCCGAGAAGCTGACCAAAGCGCCCGGCACGTAATCGAACAGCGTTTCCATTTTCGGATAGAACATGGGCAGCCAATGCTCCATTCCGGGGTATTTGCTGCCCTCGGTTACGGCGGCGTAGAGCGGATCGTCGTGGATGGCCGCGCCGAAGCGTTCGCGATAGCGTTCGCGGAATTCTGCGATGGCGTTTTCGGAAAACACGATCTCGCTCGCCGGAAGCAGGCGCAGGCCGCCTTCGATGTCGGTCTGGCTCACCTGGGTCAGGGGGTCGAAGGCGCGGATGGACTCCACCTGATCGCCGAACAAATCGATGCGGCAGGCATCGGTCAGCCCCGGCGGGAAGAGATCGATGATGCTGCCGCGAATGGCAAACTCGCCCGGCTCCATCACCTTGCCGACGCGCGTATAGCCGCTTTTCACCAGAAATGTCTGCAACCCCTCGCGATCCAGTTCCTCCCCGGCGCGTATGGCGAAAGAAGCCGTGCCGATCACTTCGCGCGGGGGCAGGCGCTGCAGCAGCGCGTTAACCGTGGTGACCAGCACGCGCGCGCTCCTGGGTTTTTCCGCCAGGCGGCTGAGCGTTTCGATGCGTTCGGCGACAATCGCCGGGTTGGGGGAAACGCGATCGTAAGGCAGGCAGTCCCATGCCGGGAAGGTCAACACCTCGGCATCGGCGAAGAACGGCAGGCTTTCAGCGATGAAGCGCATCTCGCGGTCGTCCAGCGCCACATGGATCAGCGAGATCGCCCCGGCGGATAACAGCTCCGCCAGCGCCAGCGGCGCGGCGCCGGACGCAACTTCGTGCAGGGTGAGTTCCC
>JAFLCR010000184.1 GCA_017302755.1 Alphaproteobacteria bacterium | reverse complement strand
GGCCGGGGCCAATCAGGATTTCGTAGGCGCGCCCGCCTAGGCCGACGGTGACGTTCATGACATGTAGCTCCGCAGCGCATCCACGATTTTGTGGACCACAATGTGGTGCTCGCCGTCGCTGCTGTCGATGGCAATATCGGCGTTCGCGTAGATGGGGTAGCGCTCCTCCATCAGTCGGCTGAGGATGTCGCGCTTATCGCCTTTCTCCAGCAGCGGTCGGACGTTGCGGCGGGACACGCGCTCCACCAATACATCCAGATCGGCGCGCAGCCAGATCGAAATTGCGTTCCGCTTGATGAGGGTGCGGGTTTCCTCCTGGATGAAGGCGCCGCCGCCGGTCGCGAGCACGTGGGGCGCACGGTCGAGCAGGCGGCCGATCACTTTGCGCTCCAATTCGCGGAAATAGGCCTCACCCTGGATTTCAAAAATATCCGAAATCGAACAATGGGCCGCGTTTTCGATTTCCTGGTCCGAGTCCACGAATTCAAGGTTCAGCTTACGGGCTAAGCGCCTGCCAATGGTCGATTTTCCAGCCCCCATCAACCCCACCAGCACCACGGGCTTGGGCAACTGCCCCAAGGGGCGTGCGGAATGTTCGGAGGTAGTATTCATGGACCGTATAGCTAAGGCAAAAGGAATCTGATAATGAACTGGTGGTGAACCGCAAGTAAAGCATGAAACTGCATGATTGTGACTATGGCATCCATGAGCCGAAAATACCAGACAGGCCAGCGTAAGGCCAAGGCGGCGCTCTTCCTCGCGGGGCTGGCGCTGCTGGCCTTTATCGGCGGGCTCGTCTGGCTGATGACGGCGGATATTCCCTCCCCCGCCCGCACCATTACCCACGAGTTGACGGATGGCACGGCCGCTTCCACCCATCCGTGAGTTTCTCGTCGCCCTGGCGCTGACGCTCGGCACCGCGCAGGCTGCGGAAACGGAGAATTCCGGCGCGCTCCCGGAACCGGGAGAGGATCCGTCGAACCCGATCGTGGTCGTCGAGCCGCCGGGAAAGATCCAGATGAGCGAAGGCATCCCCGCCCTGCCGATCGACGACATCGGCGTGAGCGAGCTGGCCGGGCCGGAAATGGGGATCAATGTCTGGCAGGGCAATAGTTTCGAGGAATTGCACCAACTCTCCACGGGCGTGCGCGGTGTAAACGACCCGTTGCTGCGCGACTGGCTGCGCACCCTCTGGACAATAAAGGCTCTTCCGCCGGAAAAAGTCGTACCCCAGGGCGCGTGGCTCCGGCTCAGGCTCGCCAAGCTGCTCGCGGCGGGAAGGACGCCTATGGCCAAGCAACTGCTTGATCAGATTCCTGAGTCCGTGCGCGAGGCGAGCATGGACGGCGCTATTGCCGATATTCTGCTGCTTGAGTCGCCGCTCAAGGAAACCTGCGCCAAGACGGCGGAGATGCTGGCCCTGCGCCCCTCGCCCAGCTTCCAGCGCCTGAGCCTGCTCTGCCAGGCTTCGGAGAAAAATACCGCGGCGCTGGAGCTCAACCTGACGCTGCTCGAGGAGCAGAATCAGCTCTCCGAGCCCATGCTCAAGGATATGCTACGGCGCATCGCCGCCGGAAAGCGCGGCGGCGAGGCCAAGCTGGCGCAACCCTCCTCCATGCTGCTCGGCGCGACGGCGGGCACGGCGGGAATGGAGTTCCAGGAATCCTTCTTCCCTCAGGCCAATACGGCGCTGCTGCGTTTCCTCACCCGCGAGGAAACGGCGCATCCGGCCACCCGCGCCCTGGCGGTGGAAGCGCTGATCCTGCGCGATTTCGGCACGCCCAAGAACCTGGCCGACGCCTATGCCCTGGTGGTGAACCGGCAGGAAGAGGTGAAGAGCGCCAAAGCCTTGCTGGCGCGGGCGAAAGCCGCCGCGTCGCTGGAGACGGAAAAAGAAGTGCAGGAGGCGGCAGCCCTGTTCCGCAAATCCGGGCAGGAGAAAGCACTCGCGATCCTGCTCGCGGCCAGAGAGCCGATGAAGTTGTCCGACGACGCCATGCTGGCGCTCATCGTGCGCGCCTGCGTGCTGCAGGATGATCTGGATAAGGCGCATGGCTGGCTGGAGGCCAATCATTTCGTGCTCGAGGAAACCCGGGCCGCCGCACTCGATCTGGCGCTGCATGTCGCGGAAAAAGGATCGGCGGACGCGGCGGCGCTGGAAGATTTCCTGACGCTCGACACCACGGCGCTTAAGGACGCGAAAGCCGCCCGCGTGGCCACGGCGGCACGGATCGCCGAAACGCTGGGCGAGGCGCTGCCGGAACAGATGGGCGCCTTGAAAGCCGCTTATGGCCCGGCAGGGCCGGAAGAAGCCACCCGCATCCAGGCGCTGCTTGCAAGCGCGGGGGCGGGGCGCACGGGGGAAACCCTGCTCAGGATCGCCCATTTCGCCAAAAGCGGCGCCTGGCGCGGCTCGCCGGAAGCGATGGCCGCCGTGGTGAGCGCGCTTCAGCAGCTGGGGTGGAAAGACGAAGCGGCGGATCTGGCGCGCAATATCCTGCTCGACGCGGCGCTTTAATGACGGGGGATTAACGCGCCTTGCGCACCAGGAAGGGGCGGGCGTGCAGCGTCTCGATGCAGGCCTCGATGTAGGGCGTGCAGCGCAGCGCCTCGGTCGTGGCGTGGGTGATGGCGTCCATCACCGAAACTTTTTCGGAACCGAGGGGTTTTTGAACCCATAGCTGCAGCTGGCTGCCTCCGTGGATGCGCAAGCCCATATTGTCGAGCATGCCCCCGCCCTTGCGGAGAATCTCGATCAGCTCGCGGCGAAGCATCGAGTTTTCCGCCGTGAACGGCAGGTGGCCGAACGTCGCCGCCAGGTTCAGGATGATGGCCTGCGCCTCCGGCTGGAAGAGGCGGCAGTCGAAGAGCGCCTTCTTCCAGCGGAAGGAGAACTGCGACGGCAGCGCCATTTGGCTTTCTCGGTCGTGAATCGAAATCCCGGCGGGCATATCGTCACCTTTCTTAGTTCGTTTGCGCACCTCTCGCCCCTCGCGGGGCTAACATGGCGCGCCGCCGGATGCGACGGGCTGACGGCTATCTTCTTATTCGCCCGGGCGGCGGACTGATACCCTCTTTTTTTACCCTATAGCGGCAGAGCCATAAGAAAAAGTTAACTATGCATGACAAGCGCTTCTTTCATCTTTCTGTCATGTTGCGGCGCGAACGCTTCGCATTGACCGCTGAGGCGTAACCGTGCTAATCCTCTGGCCGCCATGCATTCATTATCCATCCTCTGCCCCATCCATCGTGAGGGCTACCGGTTTATCGCCATTTTCGCGGGCGTGACCTTCCTGTTGATGCTTGCCTCGCAGGCGCTCGGCATCCTCGGCATGATCCTCACCGCCTGGTGCGTCTACTTCTTCCGCGATCCCGCGCGGGTGACGCCGGTGCGCAAAGGCTTGTTCATCGCCCCGGCGGACGGCGTGGTGCAGGCGATTCAGGAGGTGCTGCCCCCGCCCGCGCTCGAGATGGGCGGCGAGCCCATGACCAGGATTAGCATTTTCATGAACGTGTTTAACGTGCACGTGAACCGCGCGCCGATCGACGCGACGGTGGAGAAGCTGCATTATCACCCAGGCGCGTTCCTCAACGCTTCGCTCGACAAGGCCAGCGAGGAGAATGAGCGCCAGTTGCTCAAATTCCGCCTTGAGAACGGAAAAGAGATTGCCGTGGTGCAGATCGCGGGGCTGGTGGCGCGGCGCATCGTGTGCGACGTGCGCGAGGGGCAGGCCGTGAAAGCGGGCGAGCGCTTCGGCATCATCCGCTTCGGAAGCCGCGTGGACGTCTACCTGCCGAAAGAGATTGCGCCGATGGTGATTGTCGGGCAGACGACCGTGGGCGGCGAAACCGTCATTGCCGATCTGGAAAGCGCGGAAAGCGTCCGCCTGGGTGAAGTGCGCTAATGGCGCCGCGCCTGCCACGCCGCCGGCTGTCGATCGGGATGCTCTTTCCCAACATGATCACAATCCTCAGCCTGTGCTGCGGCATGAGCGCGATCCGCTACGCGCTCGATGAGCGGTGGGAATTGTCGGTGTCGCTGATCATCATTTCGATCATTCTCGACGGCATGGACGGCAGGCTTGCCCGGCTGCTCAAGGCGACCAGCGATTTCGGAGCTCAGCTTGACTCGCTCGCCGATTTCCTGAGCTTCGGCGTCGCGCCCGCCATCGTGACCTATCTGTGGATGATGAACGAGATCAAGGGTGTGGGCTGGGCGGTCGGCATGTTCTTCGCGGTGTGCGCAGCGCTTAGGCTGGCGCGGTTCAACACGGCGCTGCCTGAAGACAAAAGCTCCAAGCCGGAACTGTTCTT
>JAFLCR010000183.1 GCA_017302755.1 Alphaproteobacteria bacterium | reverse complement strand
GCTGAGGCGCGCTCATGATGCCATCAGAGATTATGGGAACAGGGCGATCTGTTCCAGCCCTTGCGTTTCCGGGAAGCCGAACATGAGGTTCATGTTCTGCACCGCCTGGCCGGATGCGCCTTTCACCAGGTTGTCGATCACCGAGACGATGATCGCCCTGCCGGGAATGCGGTCCGCAAACACGTTCATGCAGGCTATGTTGCTACCGCGCACATGCCGTGTAGCGGGAGTTTCGCTTCCTTCGAGCACCCGCACGAAAGGCTCGTTGGCATAACGCTGTGCGAGCACTTGCTTGGCATCCGCAGCGGTCACGCTTTGTTCGAGCGTCACGTAGATGGTGGAAAGAATACCGCGGTTCATCGGCATCAGGTGCGGGGTGAAGGTGATGGTCATCTCCGCGCCGTGCATCGCCGAAAGCTCCTGCTCGATCTCCGGGGCGTGGCGGTGACTGGCGATGCCGTAGGCATGGATGCCGTCACTCACTTCGCAGAACAGTGTTTCCTCCTTTGCCGCCCTGCCCGCACCCGTGACGCCGGATTTGGAATCGGCCACGATGCCGGTAGGCAGGATTTTCTTTTTTTCCAGAAGCGGCAGAAGCGGCATAAGCACCGACGTCGGGTAGCAGCCGGGATTGGCGATGAGCCGCGCTTTCTTCACCGCCTCCCGGTTCCATTCGGTGAGGCCGTATACGGCCTCTTTCTGCAGTTCGATGGCCTGATGCTCGTGCTTGTACCACAGGGCATAGGCGGCAGGATTCCGCAGCCGGAAATCGGCGGAGAGATCGATGATGCGTACATGCTTGGGCAGGCTCGCGATCACGGCCTGTGTCGTTGCGTGCGGAAGGCAACAGAACACCACGTCAACGTTGGCGTAATCCGCCTGGTCCGTTGCCACCAGTACGGGAAGATCAGCACCGGTAAATTGGGGAAATAGGCTGCCGATCTTTTTCCCGGCATTGCGCTCGGCTGTCAGCACCCTGATATTCGCCTGTGGATGGCGCAACAGCAGCCTAAGCAGCTCTGCCCCCGTGTACCCACTAGCTCCAAGAATCGCGACCGATACCATTTCTATTGCTCCTTTTACCAAACAAAAGAGGCGCCCGAAGGCGCCTCCTGCATTTTCTGCCAAAACCCAGCGATTAACGCTTGGAGAACTGGAAGCTGCGACGCGCCTTCATGCGGCCGTATTTCTTTCGTTCCACCACGCGGCTGTCGCGGGTGAGGAAACCACCCTGGCGCAGCGGCTTGTGCTGCGTGGGGTCATAATTATCTAGCGCGCGGCTGATGCCATGACGCACTGCGCCTGCCTGGCCGGAAAGGCCACCGCCGACCACCGTGCATTCCACGTCGTAGCTACCAACGCCGTTTACCGCCGCGAAAGGCTGATTCACGATCATGCGCAGCACGGGACGGGCAAAATATTCCACGATATCGCGACCGTTGATGGTGATACGGCCACTGCCACGCTTCAGCCACACGCGAGCGATGGCGTTCTTGCGGTGCCCTGTGGCGTAGGCACGGCCTTTCGCGTCGTGCTGGGCTTTGCGTTCGGTTTCTGCGGTCTGCGTCATGGCGTGCTCTTAACGTTTATTCTTCGGGTTGCGGGCAGCGATGTCCAGCTTCTCGGGCTTCTGGGCCTCGTGGTCATGCGTGGCGCCGGCAAAAATGCGCAGCTTGGTCATCTGCTCGCGACCCAAAGGGCCGCGGGGAACCATGCGCTCAACGGCCTTCTCCAGCACGCGGCCGGGGAATTTGCCTTCGATCACCTTGCCAGCCGTGCGTTCCTTGATGCCGCCGGGATAGCCGGTATGCCAGTAGTACTTCTTCTGTTCGAGCTTGCGACCGGTCAGTACGACTTTATCGGCATTGATGACCACCACGTGGTCGCCGGTGTCGATGTGCGGGGTGAAGATAGGCTTGTGCTTGCCGCGAAGGATATCCGCGATCTCAACAGCCAGACGGCCCAGAACCAGGCCTTCTGCGTCGATCAGCCACCATTTTTTTTCAACCTCGGAGGGTTTTGCCGAATAGGTTTTCATAAATCTATGTAAAATATATATTTTTTCCCGAAATCCCGGGAAGGAGCTGGAATATGCCTTGGAAAAAGAGCCCTGTCAACCGAATTTCCCCTGAATATAATCCTGGGTCTGCTGAAGCTTTGGCGCCTGGAAAATCTGGGTGGTGGCACCGTATTCCACGATCTTTCCCAGATGGAAAAACGCCGTCTTATCAGAAACTCTGGCCGCCTGCTGCATGGAATGAGTCACAATGACAATGGTATAGCTCTGCTTCAGTTCGGCGATCAGCTCCTCCACCTTGGCGGTGGCGATGGGGTCGAGCGCCGAGCACGGCTCGTCCATCAGGATCACCTCCGGGTTCACGGCAATGGCCCGGGCAATGCACAACCGTTGCTGCTGGCCTCCAGAGAGGCTGGTGCCCGGATCATTCAGGCGATCCTTGATCTCTTCGAATAGTCCGGCACGCCTGAGACTGGTTTCCACCACATCATTCAGTTCCGCCTTGTTGCGCGTCAGGCCGTGGATGCGTGGGCCGTAGGCAACATTTTCATAAATGGACTTGGGAAAAGGATTGGGCTTCTGGAATACCATGCCGATGCGCGAACGCAAGGAAACCACATCCACCTTCGGGGCGTAGATATCCTCACCGTCGAGCGTCACCTTGCCCTCGATGCGGCAATTGGCAATAGTGTCGTTCATGCGGTTCAGGCAGCGCAGGAAGGTGGATTTGCCACAGCCCGACGGCCCGATCAACGCCGTCACCAGGCGCTGCTCAATCTCCAGGTTCACACTGAACAGCGCCTGCTTCGGGCCGTAATGGAGCGAGAGATGCTGGGCAGACATTTTCACGGTCATCAGGCTACCACTTCCTTTCAAATTTCTTGCGTATCCACACCGCCACTGCATTAAGCAGCGCCAGCAGGGCCAGCAGCACCAGGATGGCGGCGGCCGTTTTCTCCGAGAAGGCACGCTCGGGGCTGTCGGCCCAGAGATAGACCTGCACCGGCATCGCGGTCGCGGGGTCAAGAATGCCGCCCGGCACATTTGCCACGAACGCCACCATGCCGATCATGAGCAACGGCGCGGTTTCACCCAGCGCACGGCAGACGCCGAGTATGGCACCCGTCATGATGCCGGGGGTAGCCAGCGGCAGCACGTGGTGCATCACCACCTGCATGGGCGAGGCGCCTAGCCCCCGCGCGGCATCGCGCAGAGCGGAAGGCACGGACTGGATGGAGGCGCGCGTCGTCACCACCAGCGTGGGCAGAATCATGAGTGCCAGCGTCAGCCCGCCCACTAATGCGGAGGAACGTGGCATGCCGAACACCGCCAGATAGACCGCAAGCCCCAGCAGGCCGAAAATAATCGACGGCACGGCCGCCAGATTGTTGATGTTGATCTCTATCAAGCCAATCCAACGGTTTTTCGGCGCGAACTCCTCCAGATACACCGCCGTCGCCACGCCGACCGGCAAGGCAAGCGCCAGGCAAGTGAATACGGTCAGGATGGATCCCATGAGCGCCGCCGCCACCCCCGCCAGCTCCGGCTCGCGGGAGTCTGCGCTGGTGAAGAAGCTGGCGTTGAAGGAAAGTTTCAAGCGATTGCTTGCTTCCAGCCCTTTGAGCCATAGTTGCTGGGTTTCACTCAGCGTGCCGGGGCCATAACCCTTGCGGAAACCATCCACCAGGTCATCTGCGGGAAGCCAGATTTCCTGGTTCTTTCCACGCAAAAGAGGGTCGCGCAGCACCATCGCCTGAAGCTGGCGGCCCGCGCCAATGCTCGTCAGGCCGTAGAGCTGCAGCAGCTTCGGACGCTCCTGAATATCGGGAAACAGCTTTCTCATCCCTTCCCGCACCAACTTGTGGTAATCTGCACCAGCCAGGATTTTTGGGTCCGTAGCGTCGGGAATCACCGCCGGATCGAAGGTGATAGGCACCAGAATCCGCGTCTGCGCAAAACCCTTCCACCCCTGCATTACCAGGTTTCCCACCAGCAGAAGTAGGACGAGTATCGCAAAGCCGATCGCCGCCTTTCCCATCAGTCGGAAGCGGCGTTCGAAGGCGTGACGGCGGGTGAGTGAATCAGGCATATTTCTCCCGGTAACGGCGCACGATCCGCAAGGCGACGACGTTCAGCAGCAGCGTGATCACGAACAGCACCAGGCCTAGCGCAAACGCAGCCAGAGTTTTCGGACTGTCAAATTCCTGATCGCCGACAAGCAGGCTCACGATCTGCACCGTCACGGTCGTCACCGCAGACAGTGGGTTCACGGTCAGGTTCGCTGACATCCCCGCGGCCATGACCACGATCATTGTTTCACCTGCTGCGCCGCCCACCG
>JAFLCR010000182.1 GCA_017302755.1 Alphaproteobacteria bacterium | reverse complement strand
AAAACCGGCTGCTCAATGCTCAAGCGGCTGCTGTCCGTCGAGAAAGAATTGGAGTCCGCATCCCCGAATTTATTCTTGCTGCGCCCCTTTTCGAGCGACGCACTGACATTGGGCCGCCAGCCTGAAATCGCCTGGGATGCGAGTTCGTCCGTCGCCGCCAGGTTTTCACGCGCCGCTTTAAGCGCGGGATTGGTATTGTAGGCTTTGGTCATGGCTTCGTTAACATCATAAGCCAGCGCGCCGGTGGAAAGGCTCACCGCCGAAGCGAGAGCGGCCACACGGAAACTGGTGCGAAATATACGCATAAATCCTCGTCCAGACTATTTTCTATTATGTTCTTTACGGCACGGGCATTAAAAAAAAACTAATTAAAATCGGAATGCTACGTTCTCGCCGCCCCAGGAAAGCCTGGGTAGTGTCCCTTCGGCCACAGGTCGAAAGGAAAGCGCGCCCCGCACCTTGGTAACAATAGTGATTTCTCCCAATCCACCGCGGATCGCCTTAACAAATGCCACCCGCCCACCCTCGGCGAGCTGCGCGGGAATAAACGGCGGCAATGCCTCGATCATCCCGTTGATATGGATCACGTCATAAGGCGCCTCATCGACAAACCCCCGGCTCAGCGGGGTTTTTTCAAAGCGGGGCGCCTGGCAGCCATCTGCCTGGCCTGGCGCCCAAGCAAGCGGCATAGCCGCATCATCGATGCCAATCACGCGCCGCGCCAACAGGGCAAGCACCTGCGTCGTATACCCCCTGCCGCAAGCAACATCGAGCACCTTTTCGCCCGGCCGGATATCCGCTTCCTGGAGCAGGCGCGCAAACACCAGCGGCTGGGGCAGAAAACGGCCTGGCGCCGTGGGCACCGCGCTGTCGCAATAGGCGCGGGACTCCCAACCCGGAAGCGCGAAAGCTTCACGCGGAACCTGCTTCAGCGCAGAAAGCACCGCTGCTGAAAGCACGCGGTTGGTCATTACCTGGCTTTTCAGCATGTTGTCATCTGCCGTGGCGCCGCTGAAGCGGCGCGAATGCTGGGGGGCGGTATGCTGCATAAAAAGATATGGATGAGAGTTAAAAAAGCAGCCTATGTATAGCCCCACCTAAGCCAAACGCAACCCCGAGCCTAGTAAAAATGCCATAAATGCCATAAGTGACACGGCCCCGGTTGACCTGAGCCCAAGGGTGGACTATGTAGCCTTCCGGTATGGCTGGGTAGCAAAGTGGTAATGCAGCGGACTGCAAATCCGCCACCGGCGGTTCGATTCCGCCCCCGGCCTCCATATCCCCAACCTGCCTGTGTGGTTTACGCCAGCATGCCTTGGCATGCTCCCTGAAGTGGCAGACGGTTTGCTTCATTCATCGCTTTTCCTTTCATTTCTCCAGCAGAGCGCCACTTACCCCACAGGCCGCATTTTGGTGTGTTGCTTTTTGATAACGAATTTGTAAGGTGTTCCCGGTAGGGGCCCGTTTGGGGCTTCGTTCTTAGCATCGCGCCGGAGCATGACGTCCTTGGATTTGTCTCAACGAACCCTCTCCTTCCTGGTTGCAGCGCTGCTGCTAGCCCCCGTTTCCACCCTCGCCGCCCCCGTAGACACCACCACCGAAGCCCAGGGTGCGCTTCCCGTGCTGTTGCCGGCCCCGGCCGATGAGCTTCCCACGCTCCCTCCCGTAAAGCCGCAGCCGCTGCTTGATCAGGCCGCTTCCGACGCGGAGGAGCTTCCTCCCGTGCCGGCGCTTCCCGAATCCACGCCCAATATCTTCCTGCTGCAGCTCGGCGCCTTCCCGTCCGAGGCCATGGCCAGCGAATATTGGGGCAAGCTGAAGGCAAAGCACAGCGATCTGCTGGGCGACCTCGAATTGAAAATCGCGCCCGTGGCCCTGCCGCCGGATAACAAAACCGTGTACCGCACCCAGGCCGGTTCCATCGCCTCGCGCGAAAAAGCGCAGAGCATCTGCGCGCGCCTGCGCTCCACCGGCGCGGATTGCTTTATTGTGGAATCCGTCCCCGGCGCACCCGCCCCCGCTCCCGTCATTCAGGAAGCGCAGGCGGAGAACGCCGCCCTTCCCGTGCTGCCCGAGCCCGATCAGCGCCGCGCCCCGTCGGATCAGGAGAAGCCGTGGGAAACCGTCACGCCCGAAGCTCCCGCCGAACAGCCTAAGCCGGTGGAAGCTTCCAAGAACGACGCGCCCGCCGTTCCCGTGCAGCTGAGCACGCCCGAACCCGTGGCCGTGCCGGATCTTCCTCCCGCTCCCCCGCCGCCCGCCACCGCGCAGGCCGCCCCCGAAACGCCCAAGGAAACGGCAACGCCTGAAATGGCCTGGCTGAACGAGCCTGCGGTGCAAACGCCACCTCCAGCCCCAAAAGCGGCGGCGGCCCCCAAGCCCGCCAAGGCAAAAACCGTGAAAGCCGCCCCCAAGCCGCAGCCGAACCGCACTCTGGTCGCCTCCGCCGACAGTCCCACCGTGCGCAGCCTGGGTGGCAACCTCCCCGCCACGGCCCTTGCCCCGCAAGCAACGCCGATCCCGCCCCGCATGCCGCGGGAATTCCCCGTGCCTCAAGAAGCTGTTGCACCTGCACCGGATTATCCCGTGTCACAACCGCATGACATCGCCCCCCAGGCCACGGCTGCCGCCGTTGCCGAAGCTCCGTTGCAGGACGGCGACGGCAAGGGTGAAGTCGAGGTGGCGGAAGCCATCCGCGTGCCGCTTTCGCAGGAAACCCAACCCGTGCCCGGCAAGCTCGTCTACCGCATCATGCCGAGCGATCCGCAGCGCACCCGCACTCAGTGGCTCGACATCGGCGCTTTCGCCAGCGAATCGCAAGCCATCGGCTACTGGAACCAGCTGCGCTCCACCTATGCCAAGCATATCGGCGCCCTGCGCGTGCGCGTCACCCGCCCCTTCCTGAACCCTGGCCGCACCTCGCTGCGCGTCGGCCCGCTTTCTTCGGAAACGGACACCGCTTCGATCTGCACCGTCGCCACCGAGCAGGGATTGCGTTGCCAGGTAGTCACGGATCTCGGCGTGTCCTCGAGCGGTTTCCGCGGCGGCACGCGCGTGAGCCGCGACGACATCGCGCAGGAGCGGTATTACAGCGGCCAGGCACAATCACATACGCCAATGTCACAGGGTCTATACTGGGTGCAACTCGGCACCTTCCCCAGCGAGGGCGAGGCCGCCCACAACTGGAGCTCGCTGCAAAGCGCGCACAGCGAATTGCTGGGACGGATGCAAAAACATGTCTCCGTGCCACGTCTTTCGAGCTCATCACGCCAAACCTACCGCCTGCGCACCGGCCCGTTCATTCAGCGCTTCGCGGCAGCCGAGCTGTGCGACAACCTGCGCCGCCGGGCGGTCAGCTGCGTGACGGTGCAGGGCAACTAAGCCTTTCCTCATGAACGCGCCCTTGGAAATTAACGCCAAGAGGCTTGAGGAACGCCTCTATAAGCTAGGCCAATACGGCAGGATCGAGGCCACGGAGCGCGGCGTGTGCAGCCTGGCGCTTTCCGAATCGAATATCCAGGCCACGATTGACGTCATCGCCGAAATGGAGTCGCTCGGCCTGATGGTGCAGATCGACCCCGTCGGCAATGTCTTCGCGGTGCGCCCGGATAAACACGGCAACACGCAGCGCGACATCATCCTCTCCGGCTCGCATATCGACACCGTGCCCACGGGCGGTATCTACGATGGCCGCCTCGGCGTCGAGGGGGCGCTCGAAGCTTTCCGCCGCATGAACGAGGAAGGCATCGAAACCGACCGCCCCGTCGCCTGCTGCATCTTCCTGGCCGAGGAAGGCGCACGCTACCAGCCCGCGATGATCGGCAGCCGCTATTTCTGCGGCCTGATGAGCGAAGACGAAGCGCTGAACGTGCGAAGCCACATCGCCGGTGACGATTCCCGCCTTGGCGTTGAACTGGAAGTGTTCCGCGCGCGCCTGCGCGAAGCGTATGCAAGCGGCCGGCTGCAACACGACTACACCGCCTGGGAGCGCGTGGATCTCTCCCGCATTCGCTCCTACGTGGAATTGCATATCGAGCAAGGCCCGGAGATGGAAGAACACGGCGTTTCCGTGGAAGCGGTGCAAGCAGTGCTCGGCATTTCCCAGCGCATCGTGACGCTGGCCGCAGAGCAGGCAAAACAGACGGCCCTCGCCGCGTTCCAGCTCGTGCGCGAAGTGCGCGAGGTGGCAAATACCTTCCGCGGCGAACAACGCGCGACCGTCGGTATTCTGGAAACTACGGAAACCGAACCCCTCCCCCGACCCACCAACCACCAGCTCCGTTACACCGTCCACGGCGAAACCGCGCATGCGGGCGGCGGCGTGATGCGCTACCGCCGCGATGCGGCTTACGCCGCCGCCGTGCTGGTGGAGCGCGCAGGCATG
>JAFLCR010000181.1 GCA_017302755.1 Alphaproteobacteria bacterium | reverse complement strand
GCTCTTCCGCCACGCGGCCGCCCATCGCCACGGCGAGGTCAGCGTGCAGCTTGGCGCGGGTCACAGAAAGCTTGTCGGCTTCCGGCAGGCGCATCACCATGCCGAGCGCGCGGCCGCGGGGGATGATGGTCGCCTTGTGGATGGGGTCCGAGGCCGGGCAGTGCAGCGCCACGATGGCGTGGCCGCCTTCATGGTAGGCGGTGAGCTTCTTCTCCTCGTCGCTCATGACGAGGGATTTGCGTTCCGCGCCCATCATGACCTTGTCCTTGGCGGCCTCCAGCTCGCGCATGGTGACGACCTTCTTGCCGACGCGCGCGGCCAAGAGTGCCGCCTCGTTCACCAGATTGGCGAGATCCGCGCCGGAGAAGCCGGGCGTGCCACGGGCGATGACGCGGGGCTCCACGTCCGGGGCGGTCGGGATTTTCTTAAGGTGCACCTTCAGAATCTTCTCGCGGCCGAGAATATCCGGGTTGGGCACCACGATCTGCCGATCAAACCGGCCGGGACGCAGCAGGGCCGGGTCGAGCACGTCGGGGCGGTTGGTGGCGGCGATGATGATCACGCCGTCATTGCCCTCGAAGCCGTCCATTTCCACGAGCAGCTGATTGAGCGTCTGTTCGCGTTCGTCGTTACCGCCGCCGAGGCCAGCGCCGCGATGGCGGCCCACGGCGTCGATTTCGTCGATGAAAATGATGCAGGGCGCGTTCTTCTTGGCTTGCTCGAACATGTCGCGCACGCGGCTTGCACCCACGCCCACGAACATTTCCACGAAGTCGGAGCCGGAAATGGTAAAAAACGGCACATTCGCCTCGCCGGCAATGGCGCGGGCGAGCAGCGTCTTACCCGTGCCCGGAGGGCCGACGAGCAGGCAGCCCTTGGGAATCTTGCCGCCAAGGCGCTGGAATTTCTGTGGATCCTTCAGAAAATCAACGATCTCGGAGAGTTCGTCCTTCGCCTCATCGATGCCCGCGACGTTCTCGAATGTCACGCGCTCCGTCTTCTCGGTGAGCAGGCGCGCGCGGGATTTGCCGAAGCCCATCGCCTTGCCGGAATTGCCCTGCATCTGCCGCATGAAAAACACCCAGACGCCGATGAGCAGCAGGATCGGGAACCAGGAGATCAGCACGCCCAGGAAGGAAGGCACGTTGCCGTCCTCCGGCGCGACGTTGATGTGAATGTTCTTCTCGGAAAGCTTATCGACAAGCCCTGGATAATTCGGGGCATAGGTGGAAAACAACCCGCCGCCCGTATAGCTGCCCGTGATGTAGGGGCCCTGGATGGTGACGCTGGCCACCTGCCCGTCCTCCACCTTGCCCAGGAAGTCGGAGAAGGCGACGCGGTTCGCGCTGTTGTTCACGCCGCTCTGAAACACATTGAAGAGGGCCACGAGCAACACCAGCACCACGGCCCAGATGATGAAATTACGGCTAAGATTGTTCATGCGGCGATCGTCCAGGAGTTAGGCTTCGAGTGTACCGCAAAACAGGGGGCCTGCAAGCGGTTTAGGGGAATGAAAGGTCAAGGATAGGCCGGGAGGATTAAGGCTTCCTTCAGGGAAGAAATGGGGAGGCTCCCCTCCATCTTCAAGCCATGCCACGGGAATCCCGTCGCGCACCCTGGCAGGTAAGGCTGCAAGCCATGGGGGCGCGGCCATGTCCGGCTCGGATTTTTTTTGGCCCCAGGAGGAAATATGCGCCGGGCAATCTGCATTATTCTGAACCAGGAATCGTCCATCCCAAACCTCGCTTTCCCCGGGGAGCACCGTGAGTGGCCCCGCCACGCCCGCCGGATCCCGGCAGACAATCACCCGCCGTTCCGCAGCCTGCCGGAGCGAGGGGAAAACCAGGCAACCATGCAGGCTGCCGCCGCGCCATACTTCGCCGCGCATCGCCATGGCCAGGCGTCTCAGTTCGGTACGGCGCGGGCCTTCGCGTACCCCGCCGCAGCACCGCAACACCGCATCCAGCACTTTCAAGGAAACCGCTTCGGGGAGAGAGCGCCAATCCGGCATCGAAAGCGCCGCGCACCCCCAGGGATAGAGCGTCACGCACTGCGCCAGCGCCTCCGCCGCGGCCGCTTCCAGAGCGGTACGCTCCCGCCCCGCCATCCGCACCGCCGTCGCGCATTCCCTGATTCCGGAATCCGTCAATGCGTGGCGGGTGCGCGTGCGTTCATAAGCCACATCCTGGTTAGTGGGATCCTCCAGCCAGGGCTGGTTCTGCGCTTGCAGGAAAGAGATCAGCACCTCTTTCTCCATGCCTAAGAGCGGGCGCAGGATGCGACCCCAGCTTTCCTCGCGCACCGCCGGCATCGCGGCCAGGGCTGTCACTTCCAAATCCCTTGCCCGGCGCATGGCATGGGTTTCCGCCTGATCGCCGGCATGGTGGGCCACCAGCAGGTGAAGAATACCCTCCTCCTCACAAGCCTGCGCCAGCAGGCTGTAACGCGCCTTGCGCGCGGCAGCCATCACATTCCCGGAAATCGTTCCGTGCTCCCAGACGAGCGTGCGGTGAAGGATGCCCCGCGCACCGCACCAGGCCGCCACCTGCGCCGCCTCGGCGACCGATTCGGGACGCAGGCGGTGATCGACGGTGAGCGCCAGCACCCCGCCCTGCCGTTCCCGCGCCCAGCCATCCGCCAGCAGCAGCAAGGCCATGCTGTCCGCGCCGCCGGAAACGGCGACCGCAAGCCGGGGGCATGCTTCCCAGAGGGCAAAACTTGTCATGGCGTGTAGAAAGATGGCCAGATCCCTACATCTGTCATTCCCGCGCAGGCGGGAATCCATACTCTCTGGCGGATGGAATGGACGCATGCGCTCACACTCAAAGCCTGTGGTTATGGATTCCCGCCTGCGCGGGAATGACAAGCCCACTCTTACTTGCAGCCCAGCCGGGTGCGCTCAGTTTCGGCTTTCTGCACCGTGGAGGCTGCGCCTTTCGGGAATTTTACCTTTACCTGCGAAAGCACGACACAGGCTTCCTGGTTCTGTCCGAGTGTGCCAAGCGTCATGCCGAGTTTCAGCAGGTTGTCAGGCGCTTTGGGGCCGGTCTGGGCCTGTTCGTAGCCGATGCGGAAATTATTGGCGGCGTTCGCGAAGTCGCGGCGGGCGTAGTAGGTTTCACCCAGCCAGTAATAGGCGTTGCCGATGAGGGGATCTTTCGGATAGCGCTTCACGAAATCCTCGAAGGACGCGCCCGCCTGGTCTAGCTTCGCCTGGTTCAGCAGGCGGAAGGCGTAGTTGTAATGCTCGCGCGAATCCTGGAACGAGGATTTCTCTTCGCCGGGATCGACGGGTTTCTGCTCAGCAAGGTTTTTCACCTTCGCCGCATCCTCCGGCTCCGTCACCACTGTCGGCTCGACGGGCGCGGGCTGGGTTGGCGCCGGTGCGGGAATCGCCGCGCCTGTCTGCTTCTGTTCCAGGTCGCGCAGCCGGAGGTCATTGTCTTTCTGGATCTTGTCCAGGCGTTCGGAAAGCTGCCGGATTTTATATTCCAGCTCCTCGAAGCGGCCGTTGAAAGCGCGCATCTGGTCATCGCTCGGCCCGGCATCTACCGGGGTGATGCGCGACGGCGCGGCCTCGCCACGATAAACCTGGCGCTGCATGAGCTGCAAGTCCCGCTCCATGCGATCCAGGCGGTCGGCCAGCTCTCCGTCTTCCTGTGCCGCGGCGGTTCCCGCCAGCGCCAGAGTTACGATCATCGCCGCTTTGAATGCCCGCATATCAAACCCCACCGAATGCGTTTTTTCTTAGTGTATAAAAAAAATCCGCCTGGGCAATGACCCAGGCGGATTTTCTGAAAGACTGTCCGTCCGGGTTACTTCGTCACCACGGAGACGCCGCGGCGGTTCTGCGCCCAGGCTTCCTCGTTCGAACCGGTCACGGCAGGACGTTCCTTGCCGTAGGAGATCGTGTTGAGGCGGCTGGAGGAGATGCCGGCGCCGACCAGGAACTTCTTCACCGCATTGGCGCGGCGCTCACCCAGGGCGAGGTTGTACTCGCGGGTGCCGCGTTCATCGCAATGGCCTTCGATGGTGAACTTCAGTTCGCTGCGGCCCTTCAGGAAGTCCGCCTGCTTGGTGAGCGTGGCGCGACCCTCGCTGGTCAGCTCGGAGCTGTCCAGAGCGAAGAACACGCGGTCACCGGCTTCACGGATGAGCGCGTCCTGTTCGGGGCTCAGGCCAGCGGTATCGTAACCGTCAAGACCAGCATTGGCGCCGCCGGCGCCAGCACCGGTGCCGTCCGTCGTGGGCGCGGTTTCGCAAGCGACGAGGAGGAAAAGCGCGGGGAGCGCGTGGAGAAACTTCAGATTCATGACTAAACCTCTAAAAATTCGGATTATTTTAGCGAGCACCGCTCGTTGCCGGAAAGCCTCGCCCCCGGCCGGAAAGCGT
>JAFLCR010000180.1 GCA_017302755.1 Alphaproteobacteria bacterium | reverse complement strand
CTTTCCAGCTTTCGCCTTCCTTGCGCAGTGTCAGCCCGGCTTTCTTGAGCCGGTCACCGCCATCCACACCTTCGGGAAGGGGCAGGGTCACCCGCAACTTCACTTTTTCGCCAGAAGGGTTCTCCCCGCGCAGCCAGATGGCCACGGCATCATCAACAGACGTTGCTTCCGCAATGGCAAACACCTGGTCGGGAGATTGCAACGTATAAGGTGGATAAGTGACCCGCAACACCTCCTGCGGAAAGAGGCAGCACAATGCCGCCAGTGCCATCAACACCCTTTCAGCGACCACCATGCGAGCGATGAAATAACCGTGCAGCGCCGCGACCACCAGCAGCAAACCAATAGCCATGCGCATCATCCATGGAAGCACGTGGCGCACGTCCTGAGCCATGAATTCCATGAAATAAGCTTCGCTGAGAATGAGCAGCGGCAACAGCAGCAGCGGCACGCCTAGGCGCCACGGATACGGCTTCGCCCCTTGCGTGCCGGAATAGAAATATACCGCCAGCGATGAAAGAAGTACCGTAAACAGCAGCGTGATAAGCGCATAACCGTCGGCAAGGATGTTGTCACCGAGCGCGAGCACGATCTGCGCCAGTACCAGAAAAAAAGCCAGATACGGAACGCCCGCCGCCACGGCCAGCACTGCAAGTGCGGCCAGTGCCAAGGCTGGCAGCCAAGGCTGGACGCCCAGGGCCGAAGCGTGCAGCAGGGCAATGGCCTGCTGGTCGAACGCCAGGTTCTTCGCCAGAAGCACCAGGGGCAACGCGGTAACGATCATGAGCGTCACATACACCACCACGGCGCTGGCCCGTGCCAGGCTGTGATAAAGATGGCCATAGACGAAGGCCGGATAGTCCTTCAGGTCCGCATCGCCGGAGAAAAAGCGCCGCACCGGGTGCATGGTGAGAAGCAGCACCAATGCCGCCAGCGCGCCCCAGAGCACGGCGAGCTGCAGCGGCAGCCTGGCAAAAATCACCCCCCATGCCAGCACCCCAACCGGCAGGGCGAGATACCCCTCCCTAAGAAGGATGAACGCCAAGGATCTGACGCCGTAAGCAGGCTCCATCGGCTTCAGCCTCGCGGACAGCCATACCCAGAGGAAATACACCGCCAGCAACGCGACCACCGCGCTTTGCCCGGGCGGCTGCGAGCGCAAATCGAACACCGTCACCAAAAGCACCATGCCGAAGCATAGGAAAAGCAGGGCCAGCAACATCACCAGCAGCGGTGGAAAAATGGTAGAGATAAGATTGCCTGAAGGCTCAGCATCCCCCGCTTGCCGCTGATGGTCGAGATGCACGGCATAAAACAGCGCGGCGAACCCAAACAGCGCCGGCAGCACGCACCAGGCCACAACGTCCAGCGGCGACGCGCTGGTAAATTCGGTCAGCAGCCAGGCCATGATGCCAAGCGCCGGCGGCATCAGATGAGCGTAAGCCGTGGCCGCGGGCAAAATCCCCCCGGCATGCTCGCCGTTTTTTTCCATGATCGTGCCCGGCATGTCCATCCGGAATGTGCCGATCATTGCCGCCGCCGCGACCGTGCTTTTGACCTCGCCGCCGCGCGAGCGTCCGAAAATCGCCTCTGCAATGCGCCGCGCGGTCTTATCCAACCCGCAGGCGGTCAGCATCTCGCCAAACAGCGCCAGCGGAAACAATACAGTCGCCACCAGCAGCAGATTGGTGGAAAACAACCCGTCCGGTGAAAAGAGCAGCTTCCAGACGGTCGCCCCAAGTACATTCAACCCTTCGCCCGGCAGCGACGAAGCGCGGGTGGCGTTATAAACGTAAAAACAGGTTCCCAGCAGGAATATCAGCGCATAGCGCCACCCTGTCAGGCGTCGCAGCAGCTCCGCCACAGCCAGCAATGACAGCCCGATTCCCCAGATATACGCTGCCGGCAGGGTTTCTTCACGCAGGAACACGTCGCTGCCGTAATGGGCGAATATAGCCGCACAGGGAAGAATGGCCGCCACCGGCAGGAGCACGGCCTGGAGCTTGCCGTATCGTTTCAGGAACGGCGACGGCAACAGCAGAAACCCCGCCACGATGACCAGGCTAAGATGGATCGCCTGCACGGCATGCGGGTTTGCAATCGTATCCGACAAAATGCCGATATAGGGATTAAGCACCAGAAACTGCCATACCGCCCAGCAGACCAGACCCGCAAACGCCAGTTTGCGTAAAAGCTTTCCATCCGGGAGGGCGGCAACCGTCATGGGAATCAGGGAATCAATCCCGCCTCTTTGTAATATTTCATGGCCCCGGGGTGCAACGGAGCGGAGAGACCCTGTGACGCCATTTCCTTCTTATCGAGCGTCGAGAAAATAGGATGAAGCGTGCGGAAATTATCAAAATTTTCAAAAACCGCGCGCACCAACTGGTAGATCACCTCCGGATCCACCGATTCAGAGGACACCACTGTCGCCTTGGCGCTGAATGTGGCTATATTCTCTGGGTTGCCTGCATACATGCCTCCAGGAATCGTCGCCGCCACATAGAACGGGTTGGCTTTGACGATGCCCTCCACCTCGTCCTGATCGAAGCCCACCAGCTTGATCGGGCAGTTGGCCGATGCTTCCTGGATCGCCGCATTGGGATGCCCGGCCACATAAACAAAAGCGTCGATTTGGTTGTCGCAGAGCGCCTTGGCCAGTTCCGCGGGCTTAAGTTCGCTGGCAGTCTTGAAGGTAGCAGCCGTCCAGCGCTTGCGCTTCATCAGCACCTCCATGTTGGCCCTGATGCCAGAGCCGGGATTGCCGATATTCACCCGCTTGCCGACCAGCTCGTCAACTTTCTGAATGCCGCTATCGGCGCGCGCCACAATGGTGAATGGCTCATTATGAAGGGAAAAAAGCGAACGAAGCTTGTGATCGGACCCCAACTGCTCGAAATAGCCCTGGCCTGTCATGGCTTGATACTGCCACCCGGATTCGGCAATGCCGATTTCAATATCGCCTTGGCGCAGCGCATTCAGATTATAGATGGAACCGCCAGTGGATTCCACTGAGCAGCGGATGCCGTGTTCCTTTCTGCCGCGGTTCAGCAGGCGGCAGATCGCGCCGCCCGCGGGATAATAAACGCCCGTCACGCCGCCGGTGCCGATGGTAATGAATTTATCGGCCGCCAGCGCCCTGGCCGTCCCCAGCACATCTCCGAACATCAGGCACAGGCAGAAGAAACCGAAAGCCGCGATCTTACGCATGGAACTCACCATATTTTGTTTTTATCCGGGAGACGCCCCACTAATACTTGGCGTGGGGAATTATTCAAGTGATTCTATCCCGGCTGCTGGAGATTTCACAAGGTGTGCTTTCCCCCTTTTCGCTTGACGGCGGAGGAGAGCGCCTCAATACAGAATCATGCGCACCCTCTACCATACCCCTCTCTCGCCCGCCTGCCGCAAGGTGCGGATGCTGCTGAAGGAGAAAGACCTGCTCTTTGAGCTGGAAGTGGAAAATTACTGGGAGCGGCGGGAGGATTTCAACCCCGCCTGTGACGTACCGGTGCTGGTGGACGAAGGCGGCGACCTGGTCAGCGGCCCCTACGCCATCTGCGAATACCTGGAAGAAAAATACCCTGAGCGCAACCTCATCGGCGCCAGCATCGAGGAACGGCGCGAGGTGCGCCGACTGATTTCCTGGTTTGACGAAAAATTCCTTTACGAGGTCACGCTCAACTTGCTGCATGAAAAGGTTTTCAAGCGGCTGATGGGCTATGGCACCCCCAATTCCGAGGCCATCCGCGCCGGAAAGGCCAATATCAGCTACCACCTCGACTACATCGCCCACCTCACCCGCAAGCAGGGCTGGCTCGCCGCTGAGCGCATGACGCTCGCCGACCTCACCGCCGCCGCCCATCTCTCCTGCCTCGACTACATGGGCGACGTGGACTGGCAAAGCCACCCCGAAGTGCACACCTGGTACGCGATCATCAAGTCCCGTCCCTGCTTCCGCCCGCTGCTCACCGACCGCATCAGCGGCATGAAGCCGGCGCCGCATTATGAAAATCTCGATTTCTGATCTTCGCGCCTTATGCTTAAACGCGGGATTCGACGCGGTGGGCTTCACCGCGCCCTCCCTGCCCGGCTCCGCCCGCGCCGGGCTGGGCCAGTTCCTGGAAGCCGGCCATCACGGCGACATGGACTGGATGGAAAAGAACCAGGAAGTGCGCGCCGACCCCGCCGCCATCTGGCCGGAGGCGAAAAGCGTCATCGTGCTCGGCATGAATTACGGCCCCAAAGCCGACCCCCTGCAGAAGCTCGCGCAGGCCGAACATGGCACGATCTCCGTCTACGCCCTCAATCGCGATTATCATGACGTCATCAAAGGCCGGCTGAAACAGCTCTGCCAGCAGCTTCACAAACGCTTCGGCGGTGATTTCAGGGT
>JAFLCR010000018.1:13930-18382 GCA_017302755.1 Alphaproteobacteria bacterium | reverse complement strand
TCTTGCCAGCTTACGATCCGAACGGGTCTGGCTGGGGGCGGCTCGATATTTCACGTTTCGAACATCACCTTCAGGATACGTTACGCCTGTATCGCATTCGCAGACGTCATGAACACGAAGACATTCCAAGCGAAACCTCCGCATTCCAGATCTCGCGCCAAGAAGGTGGCTTCGCCCTCTCCGCCACCTCCATCGATTTTGCCGGCGAAACACTGCAAGGCTGGACTCACCCCCTCTCCTCTCCCGATGCCAATCTCAATGCTATTGAAGTATACGGCGCTTTCCAGGTCACCGGCCTCGATCAAGGCCAGATCGTGCATGCCTTTCTGCGCCATGGCGAGCGCATCGTTCCCATCGGCGTCATGGAAGGAAGAGGCACCGTGACGGATTATACCAGCCATGCCTTCGACACCAGCGCCTTCCTCCGCGAGGAAACGGCGAATGGCGCAACATGGGAGTTGGTGCTTGTTCCCGAAAGGGAGGCAAGCCTGAGTCAGGTGCGCATTAATGAAAGCGCGCTCGGATTCAAGGGATCCGCCTTCTCACAGACCATCTTCGTTTCCCCCGCCGTGTCGATGGCGCATGAAACGCTCAGCCATGACATCTCACGCCTGGAGCGCGCCGTGGCAGCAACGCCGATCAACGAAGACCGAGTGGAACATCTGCGGCTCTACGAGCAGCTGACTGCCGCCCGCGCAGTGCGCGGCACATTCATGCAGGGCGACATCGTGGCTTATGATTATAGAGAGTCGCCGCCTTCATCGCGCGAAACATTTCAGTCCATTCTGGAGCATGTGACCGAGCAACTGGAAGTGCTTGCCGAATACAAGCTCCGCAACGGCGAGCAAGGCGCCGATGCGTTGCTTGTCATGGCCGACACGCTGTTCGCCGCCGTGCATCACACCTATGCCTTCATCCACGATGACGGTCAAAACGAAGTGTGCACGCAAGCGCTCAGGGAAACCATGAGATCCGCGATCGATGCGCTGAACACCATCGACAGAACGGTTCTGCGCGAGGCGATCGAGGAGTACGGCCGCAGCCTGGCCGCGCTTTACCCCGAAGATGTGCCTGGGCATCCCGATTTCCGTGAGCGCGAAGCAACCCGCGTGGAATCGCGCATCCTGCCGGAGCTGGAGAATGTGCTGGATGCGATCCTCGCCATCAACCAGCCCGCGCAGGCGCGCCACACCGAACCGCAGCAGGATGCAAGGCGGCGCATTGCGTGAGCACATGAAAAAAGGGAGCGTTTCCGCCCCCCTTTCCTCATCAAGCATTTCGGAGTTTATTTCTTTCCGGCGCTGTTATCCTTGTAATCGCCGGCGTCCTGGCTGCCGAGGGAGGCATGCTTGTCATGCTCCTTCTTCTTGTGGGCCATCAGTTCGTCGCGCGACAGCATGGAGTCCTTGTTGGTATCCGCTGCTTCGAACTGCGAGGCGGAGAAGGTGTTGCTCTCCTCGCGGGAGATCATGTTGTCTCCATTGGCATCCATCTTGTTGAAGTAGTAGTCGGTTTTGCCCGCCTTGCCTTCCTTGGTCTGGTCGGCCAGCACCGGGGACGCCACAAAGGCGAACACGGCGGTAATAAGCGCAAAAATCTTCTTCATGATCTCTCTCCTTGTTGGATCGGGTGAATAGCAATCTATTCGCGCCGAGTATCCAAAGAGAGGGATCAGGATGCCATACGCAGTCCCTCACCTCGTGCAAAGAATCCGTTAATCAAGGAAAGCAAAAGCCTTTCCGCTCAGAAGGTCAGCATCTTCGCCTGGGTGACGTTCGGCAGCTTGGAGATCTTTTCCACCACCTCCGCCGACACGGACTGATCCACCTCCACCAAGGCGATGGCATCGGTTTTCTCGTCATTGCGCCCCAGATGGAAATTGGCGATATTCACGCCGTTTTCCCCCAGCAGCGTGCCGAGCTTGCCGATAAGGCCGGGCTTGTCCTTGTTCATCACGTACAGCATATGATCGCTGAACGAGGCCTCGAGGCGGATGCCGCCGACCTCAACCAGGCGCGGCTTGTCGCCGCCGAACAACGTGCCGGAAATGACGCGCGTCTGCTTCTCGGTGGTGATCTTCAGGCGGATGAGCGTCTGATAATCACCTTCCTTGCCACGCTTGGTTTCGCTGACTTCGATATTACGTTCTTTGGCAATCACCGGTGCATTCACCATGTTGACGCCCTCCACCAGCGGGGTCAGCAGGCCTTTGAGCGCCGCCGCCGTGACAGGGCGGGTGTTGAGCCCCGCGATCGCGCCTTCGTATTCGATCTCGACCTTGCTGATACCGGTGTTGACCACCTGCCCGCCCAGCCCGCCGAGATGATCGGCCAAGGTCAGATAGGGACGAAGCTTTGCCGCATCCTCCGCGGAGACGGAGGGCATGTTCACCGCGTTCGTCACCGTGCCGTTCACCAGATAGTCGGACATCTGCTCCGCCACCTGCAGCGCCACGTTCTCCTGCGCTTCGGAGGTGGACGCGCCCAGATGCGGCGTGGCCACGAAGTTTTCCAGGCCGAAAAGGACGTTGCTCTTCGCGGGCTCTTCTTCGAAGACGTCAAACGCCGCGCCGGCGACGTGGCCGGACTCGATCGCCGCCTTGAGATCGGCTTCGTTCACGAGGCCGCCGCGCGCGCAGTTGACAATGCGCACACCTTTTTTCGTCTTGGCAAGCGAATCCTTGTTCAGGATGTATTTGGTCCCTTCGTTGAGCGGCGTGTGCAGCGTGATGAAGTCCGCGCGCTTCAGAAGCTCATCAAGCTCCACCTTCTCCACGTGAATGTCTTTCGCGCGTTCGGGCGTCAGGAACGGATCGTAGGCCACGACCTTCATCTTGAGCCCCTGCGCGCGGTCGGCAACGATGGAACCGATATTGCCGCAACCGATGAGCCCCAGCGTCTTGGAGGAAAGCTCCACGCCCATGAATTTGTTTTTTTCCCATTTGCCCGCATGCGTCGAGGCGTTGGCCGAAGGAATCTGACGGGCAAGCGCCATCATCAGCGCAATCGCATGCTCGGCGGTGGTGACAGAATTGCCGAACGGCGTGTTCATTACCACGACACCGCGCTCGGTGGCGGCTTTGATATCGACGTTATCGACGCCGATGCCGGCGCGGCCCACGACCTTCAGCTTCTTGCCGGCGGCGAGCACTTCCTTCGTCACCTTGGTGGCGGAGCGGATGGCAAGGCCATCGTATTCGCCGATGCAGGCCAGGAGCTCTTCGGGCGTGAGCGAGGTTTTGACGTCCACCTCGACGCCGTTGGTTTTGAAAATCTCCACCGCCTGGGGGGAGAGCTTGTCGGAAATAAGAACTTTAGGCATGGTACCTTGTATCTCTAGCCGTGGTTGATTAAGCCGCTTTCGCCGCCTGCTGTTTCACTTCGCTCCAGGCCCATTCGAGCCAGGGGAAGAGAGCTTCGAGGTCGGAAGTTTCCACCGTCGCACCAGCCCAGATGCGCAGGCCCGCGGGGGCGTCGCGATAGGCGCCAATGTCGTAGGCGACCTTCTCGGCTTCGAGCAGCGAGGCAATTTTCTTCGCGCCTTTTTCCTGCTCTTCCGCCGGCAGCGCCGTGTAGGAAGGATCGACGATCTTGAAGCACACCGAGGTGTTGGAACGGATTTCCGGCTTTTCGGCCAGGAAGCCGATCCACGAATTCTTCGCCACCCAGGCCTCGATGGCCTTGAGGTTGCTGCTGGAACGTTGCATCAGCCCTTTCAGGCCCAGCGAATCGGCCCATTTCAGGCTGTCGATCGCGTCTTCCACGCAGAGCATGGAGGGGGTGTTGATCGTCTCGCCTTTGAAAATGCCGGCGATCAGCTTGCCGCCCGAAGTCAGGCGGAAGATCTTGGGCAGGGGCCAGGACGGCTTGTAGGATTCGAGGCGCGCGACGGCGCGAGGGGAAAGAATCAGCACGCCGTGCGCGCCCTCGCCGCCCAGCACCTTCTGCCAGGAATAGGTGACCACATCGAGCTTCTTCCACGGCAGGTCCATGGCGAAAGCGGCAGAGGTGGCGTCGCAGATGGTGAGCCCCTTGCGGTCGTCCTTGATCCAGTCGCCGTTCGGCACTTTCACGCCGGATGTCGTGCCGTTCCAGGTGAAGACCACGTCGCGGTCCATATCGACCTGCGAGAGGTCGGGAAGCTGGCCGTAGCCGCTTTTAATGACGCGCACGTCCTTGAGTTTCAATTGCTTCTCAACATCCGTTACCCAACCTTCGCCGAAGCTTTCCCAGGCCAGCATGTCCACACCGCGTTCGCCAAGCAGCGACCACATGGCCATTTCCACCGCGCCGGTATCGGAGGCGGGCACGATGCCGAGCAGGTAGTCGTCGGGCACGCCCAACACCTTGCGGCTGAGGGTGATCGCTTCCTCAAGCTTCGCCTTGCCGATCTTCGCGCGGTGCGAGCGGCCGACGGGCGTGTCTTTCAGGGCGTCGAGGCTCCAGCCTGGGC
>JAFLCR010000018.1:0-13920 GCA_017302755.1 Alphaproteobacteria bacterium | reverse complement strand
TCGCGCAGGGGCCGGATGAAAAGCAGGGATTCTTCGGTTTTTGAGTGGGTTTCATGGGAATTCTTGGAGAAAAGGCTTAACCGTCCCGTTGATAGTCCCCCCCCATGCAAAAAGCAACTGGCTTCTGGCGATTTTTCAGAGTGGCAACACATGGCAGCCATGCCTGAAAAGAGCAACATCCTCAGGAGAACATAGGCTTCCTATCCCTGCCGGTTGCGCAGAGCCTCTTCCAGGGTTTCGGCCAGGACGGCCAGGTCTTCCTCGGTGGAGAGCCGGTGGTCACCCCGGTGCACGAGCCGCAGCGAGGCCCGGGCGCCCGGCAGGCAGGTGAGAAGCTTTTCGGAGGTTTGCCAGGGCACGTCCTGGTCCTTCATTCCATGCAGCAGCCGGACGGGACAGGTGACGGGAATCGGCCCGCGCAGCAGCAAATGCTCCCTCGCCTCCTCGATCAGTTGCCGCGTGATGATGTATTCGCCCGTGCAATGCTCGGCAGGCAGGGAGAACCGACCTTCCGCCATCATCTTTTCCTTTTCCGCGGGGGTAAAAGCATTCCAGATGAGATCCTCCGTGAAGTCCGGCGCGCTGGCCAGCCCGATCAAGCTTGCCACGCGGTGCGGCCGCGCCACGCAGGCCAACAGCATGATCCACGCGCCCATGCTGGAGCCGATCAGTATCTGGGGGCTGGTGGTAAGCCGGTCGATGATTTCGAGCGCGTCCTCCTTCCACCTTCCGATCGTGCCGTCGGTGAACGCGCCGGAGGAAAGCCCATGGCCGAAATAGTCGAAACGCACGAAGCCAAGGCCATGCTCGTGGCAGTAGCGCTGCAGGAAGGTCGCCTTCGTTCCCGTCATGTCGGAATGAAATCCGCCGAAGAAAATCACTCCCGGCAACGACGCCTTGTCCGGATGCGGCGGCAGCTGGTGATAGGCGATCGTGTTTCCGTCTTTTCTTTTCAGCGCGGAGAAGGTATCAGTCGCAGCAGGCTGCACACGCATGGCGGATCATTCGTTACATGGCACATGAGGCGACGATAAAGGACAAACCCGTCATTCTGCAAGTCTTGCCCGCCATGAAGTCCGGCGGGGTCGAGCGCGGCACCATCGAAATCGCAGGCGCCATCTCGCGCGCCGGATGGACATCCCTGGTCGCCTCCGAAGGCGGGCCGCTCGTGCGTCAGCTTGTTTATGTGAAGGCCGAACACCTTGAATTACCACTTGCCACAAAATCGCCGCTGGGCATTTGGAACAACGCCGGACTGCTGGAACAGGTCATCCGTGAATACAAAGTCAGCCTCATTCACGCCCGCTCGCGCGCCCCTGCCTGGAGCGCCTACATAGCGGCGAAGCGCACGGGCATTCCCTTCGTCACCACCTTCCACGGCGTCTACAAAACCGAAGGCTTCGGCAAAAAATGGTATAATGGCGTGATGCTGCGCGGCAACCGCGTCATCACCACCTCGCAATTCATCACCGAGCACGTGCTTGAAACCTACCAACCACCCGTGGAGAAGCTGCGGCTCATCCCGCGCGGCGTCGACGGCCACATCTTTCATCCCGCCGTCACCAGCCCGCACCGGCTGACCGAATTGGTCAAGCAGTGGCGCGTGCCGGACGACGTGCCCGTGCTGCTCATGCCGGGGCGCATTACGCGCTGGAAGGGCCATGAGTTGATGATCGAAGCGCTAAAGGAATTGAAAAATGAACGCTTCCTTTGCCTCTTCGTCGGCGACGGCGAGCAACACCCCAAATACCGCAAGGAGCTTGAGGATAAGATCCTGGATGCCGGACTCGGCGAAAAAATCCGCTTCGTCGGCGCCACGCCCTTCATCGCCGAGGCATACATGCTGGCGCACGCCGTCGCCTGCCCCTCGATCGAGCCGGAGGCATTCGGCCGCGTGGCCGTCGAGGCCCAGGCCATGGGCCGCCCCGTAATCGCCACCGCCCATGGCGGCGCGATGGAAACCGTGGTTGACGGCGCCACCGGATGGCTCGTGACGCCCGGCGACCCGCTCGCCCTGGCCGAAGCGCTTAGAAACGCGCTCAAGCTCAGCGAAGAGCAGCGCGCGAATATGGGCCTGGCCGCCATGCAACATGTGCATGCCAATTTCTCAGCGGACCTCATGTGCGACCGCACGATGATGGTGTATGAAGAGTTGCTGAACCTCGGGCACTCGGCCATTCCCGAAGCGGCGGAAACCATCGCGGCATGAGCGAACACGCCTCCTCGGCTCCTATCCTTGTCATCCGCCACGGCGCGCTGGGGGATTTCATCCTCTCCACCGGGCCGATGAAGGCGATCCGCGCGGCGCATCCGGCGGCGCGCATCGTCCTGCTGACCACGGAGCCTTACGCCGCTTTTGCCCGCGCCACGGGCTGGTTCGACGAGGTGTGGGTCGACGAGCGCGCGCCCTGGAAGCAGCTCCACAAGATCATGGCACTTGCCGAAAAACTGCGCTCCCTTTCCTTTGCGCGCGTTTATGACCTGCAAACCTCCACCCGCTCATCGGCCTATTGGTGGGCGTTCCTGGGCCGGACGCCGGCATGGTCTGGCATCGCCGCCCTCGCCTCGCACCGCCACGCCAATCCGGAGCGCACACGGATGCACACGCTCGACCGCCAACGGGAGCAACTTGGCATCGCCGGCATCACCGAGGTTCCAGAGCCGGACGTTTCCTGGCTTACAGGTGACATTTCCGCCTTTAGCCTGCCATCTTCCTATACGCTTCTGGTGCCTGGCTGCTCGCCCCATAGGCTGATGAAACGATGGCCAAAAAAGCACTTCTCTGATTTTGCCGGCTGGCTGATCAACCAGAATATTACCCCTGTGCTGATAGGCACTAAACACGAGCGCGACCTGCTCGACGCCATCGCCGCCGCCTGCCCGAAAGCCATCAATCTCTGCGATCGCACCAGCCTGGGCCAGATCGCCGAGCTGGCCCGCCATGCCACGGGGGCGGTGGGGGTGGATACCGGTCCCATGCACATTATCGCCGAAACGGGCTGCAAGACCCTGCTGCTCTTCTCCGAAGCCTCGGACCCGGCCAAATGCGGGCCTCGCGGGCCCCATGTCCGGGTGCTGCGCCGTGACGATCTGGCCACATTGACGCCGGAGGAGGTCGCCGAAGCGGCCAAAACCCATCTGTTTTCTTGACAGAGCAAGGGTTTTGGCTAGGTTTCCAGGTTCCCAATAAACCACTTTGGACGACGATTTTTGGCCTCTCTCGCTTCCCCCGCCGCTTCCTCCCAGGAAATCACCATCACCCTGCCCGACGGCAGCAAGCGTCAATACGCCACCCCAGTGACCGGCAAGGCGATCGCGGAATCGATCGGCGCGGGGCTGGCGAAGGCCGCTATCGCGGTGAAAGTCGACGGCGAGCAGCGCGACCTCTACCTGCCCATTGAACGCGACGCTAAAATCGAGATCCTGACACTGAAGCAACCCGAAGGGCTCGACGTCATGCGCCACACCACCACCGCCCAGGTGCTGGCCCGCGCGCTGAAAGAGCTTTATCCCGGCACGAAGCTCGCCATCGGCCCAACGGTCGATAACGGCTTCTATTACGACGTGGAGACGGACAAGACGATCTCCGTTGATGACTTGGAGAAAATCGAAACCCGCATGCGCCAGATCATGGCCGAAGACAAAACCGTCACCCGCGAAATGTGGGAGCGCGACGCGGCGATCAAGCTTTTCGAATCGCGCGGCGAGCCCTACAAGGCCGAGATCATCCGTGGCGCGGCTGAAAGCGACACCACCGAAAAGGGTAAGATCTCCCTCTACCGCCAGGGCACGGGCGACGATGCGTTCATCGACCTTTGCCGCGGCCCTCACGTCTCGCATTTCAACCAGCTGAGCAAAGCCTTCAAGCTTACCAAAGTGGCCGGCGCCTACTGGAAAGGCGACAGCAAGAACAAGCAGCTCACCCGCGTTTACGGCGTGCAGTTCGCCACAGAGAAAGAGCTGAAAGAATACCTCACCATGATCGAGGAAGCCGAGAAGCGCGATCACCGCAAGCTCGGCAAGGAAATGGAGCTTTTCCATCTGCAGGAAGAAGCCCCCGGCATGGTCTTCTGGCACGACAAGGGCTGGACGCTCTGGCGCACCATCGAGAACTACGTGCGCAAGCGTCTCGTCGATGGCGGCTATCAGGAAGTGAAAACGCCGATCGTGGTGGATCGCTCGCTGTGGGAAGCCTCCGGCCACTGGGAGAAATTCCGCCACGCCATGTTCACTTCCGAGTCCGAAGACCGCATCTTCGCGCTCAAGCCCATGAACTGCCCATGCCACGTGCAGGTGTTCAAGCAGGGCCTGAAAAGCTACCGCGACCTGCCGCTGCGCATGGCCGAGTTCGGCGCCTGCCACCGCAACGAGCCCTCCGGCGCACTGCACGGTTTAATGCGCGTGCGCGGCTTCACGCAGGACGACGCGCATATCTTCTGCACCGAAGACCAGATTACCTCCGAAACCGTGATCTTCTGCGACCTGCTGCGCAAGGTTTACAAAGACCTCGGCTTTCACGAAATCCGCGTCAAGTTCTCCGACCGCCCCGAAGTGCGGGCGGGCGAGGACAGCGTGTGGGATAAAGCGGAAAACGCTTTGAAAGAAGCCGTCACCGCCGCAGGCTTCGAATACGAGCTCAACCCCGGCGAAGGCGCGTTCTACGGCCCGAAGCTGGAATTCGTGCTGCGCGACGCCATCGGCCGCGACTGGCAGTGCGGCACGCTGCAGGTCGACTTCGTGCTCCCCGAACGCCTCGATGCCACCTACGTGGCGCAGGACGGCAATAAGAAGCGCCCCGTGATGCTCCACCGCGCCATTCTCGGCTCGCTCGAACGCTTCATCGGCATTCTGATTGAGGAATATTCCGGCAAATTCCCGCTCTGGCTCTCGCCGGTGCAGGTCGCCATCGCCACCATTACCAACGACGTGGACGCCTACGCCGAAGAAGTGCGCGCCGCCTTGGCCAAGGCAGGCATCAGGACGGTGCTCGACACCGAGAACGAGAAAATCAATTTCAAAGTGCGCAAGCACTCGGTCGCCAAGGTGCCGGTCATTCTGGCGCTGGGCAAGAAAGAAGCGGAAAACCGGGGGGTTTCCGTGCGCCGCCTCGGCTCCGATGCCCAGGAAACCATGAGCCTGGACGCCCTGGTCACCGCGCTTTCCAAAGAAGCGATGCCCCCCTTATGAGACCACATATTAAATTAATGTTCACCCGGCTGTACTATGCTTCCGGGACCATACCTTTGTAACAACCACAGGAGAATGACGACGCATGAGATCTACCCCCAGTAAAGACGGCCCCCGCGCCAACCACGAGATCACCGCCTCCCAAGTGCGTGTGATCAACGCGCAGGGCGACATGCTTGGCGTCATGCCGAAGGCGCAGGCCATCCGCATGGCCGAGGAAGTCGGGCTTGATCTCGTCGAAATCTCCCCCAACGCCGAACCGCCGGTGTGCAAGTTCATCGATTACGGTAAATACAAATACGAGGCTCAGAAAAAAGCCAACGAGGCGCGCAAAAAGCAGAAAGTGGTGGAAATCAAGGAAATCAAGATGCGCCCCACCATCGACAAACACGATTACGACATCAAGGTGCGCGCCCTGCTGCGCTTTATCGAAGAGGGAGACAAAGTCAAAATTTCCCTGCGCTTCCGCGGTCGAGAAAACTCGCATAAGGAAGTGGGCTTTGAAGTCTTCAAGCGCCTTGAGGTGGAATTACAGGATAAAGTGAAAATCGAGCAATCCGTCCGCTTTGAGGGCGGCAACCAGCTCATGATGCTGGTAGGGCCGAAGTAATCCTCCTCAACTGCGGAGAACCGGCAACTCAGCAATCACCCTGGAGCCGTAACTTCTTCAAACCGCGTGATTGTTCCAAGGAACGCCTCACCGTAGCGCGAGAGCTTTGCCGCTCCCACCCCGCTCACCGCAGATAGCGCTTCCAGCGTGCCGGGCTTGAGCGCCGCCATCTCGCGCAACGTTCTGTCATGAAAAATGACGTAAGGCGGTACGTTCTGCGCTTTCGCGATCTCCAACCGCAGGGCTTTGAGCGCAGCGAACAACCCATGATCTTCGCCTGTTGGTTCCCCCTCCATCCGACGCGGCCGCGCGAGGCGCGTCTTGGCGCGCGGCGGTGCCGGGCGGCGCAGGAGAAGCGTTTCCTTATGCTTCAGGAACGCAGCCCCCTGCTCGGTGATGCTCAAGCCACCGTGGCCGGCGGTATCGACCTTCAGGAAATTCCGCGCCACGAGCTGGCGGAAAATGCTTTGCCAATCGCCTTTGCTGAACTCTCCACCAATGCCAAAGGTGCTAACCTTGTCATGGCCGAACTGCGCGATGCGCTCGGTGGCCGTGCCGAGCAGCACGTCGATGAGATAGGCGACGCCGAAACGCTGCCCGGTGCGGAACACGCAGGAGATGGCTTTTTGCGCAGCGACGGTGCCATCGAAGGTTTCGGCAGGCACCTGGCAGGTATCGCAGTTGCCGCAATCACCACCTTTGTCGCCGAAATACTCCAGCAGAATCCGCCTCCGGCAGCCGGCCGTTTCGCATAAGCCGAGCAATGCGGAAAGCTTCTGCCGCTCGATGCGCTTCTGGGTTTCCGGCGCGTCACCGTTTTCGATGAAACCGCGCTGGATGGCGACGTCGTTCATGCCGTAAAGCATCAGCGCCTCGGCGGGCAGGCCGTCGCGCCCCGCGCGGCCCGTCTCCTGGTAAAAAGCCTCGATATTCTTCGGGATGTTCATATGCGCGACGAAGCGCACGTCCGGTTTGTCAATGCCCATGCCGAAGGCGATGGTCGCCACCATGATGACGCCGTCCTCCTTCAGAAAACGCTGCTGGTGGCGCGAGCGATCGGCATTATCCATGCCCGCGTGATACGGCAGCGCCTTCAATCCCTGCTGGTTCAGCCATGCGGCCATGTCGTCGACATTCTGGCGCGAGAGGCAATAGACGATGCCGCTCTCTCCCGGATGCGTCTGGATGAAACGCAGGATCTGTTGCTTCGGACTCTCCTTCGCCTGGATGGCGTAATGAATGTTAGGGCGGTCGAACCCGGCAATGAAGCTGCGCCCGTCCTTCAGGTGCAGCTTTTCGAGAATATCCTTCCGCGTCGGCGCATCGGCGGTGGCGGTGAGCGCGATACGCGGCACGCTGGGGAATCTTTCCGCGAGCACGGAAAGCTGCGTGTAATGCGGCCTGAAATCATGCCCCCATTGCGAGACGCAATGCGCCTCGTCGATGGCAAAAAGCGCAATCTTCGCCTCACCGAGCAGTCCTAAGAAATCCTCCATCAGCAGCCGCTCGGGGGCGACATAGACCAAGTCGATCGTGCCGCGGCGAATGGCTTCCTTTGTTTCTCCAACGCTCGCAGGCGACATGCTGGAATTGATCGCCGCTGCGCGGATGCCAAGCTGCTTGAGTGCCTCCACCTGGTCCTGCATCAGCGCGATCAGCGGCGACACGATCACCGCCACGCCCTCGCGGCACAACGCCGGAATCTGATAGCACAGCGACTTGCCGCCGCCGGTGGGCATTAATACAAAGGCATTTTTCCCGGCGATGACATGATCGATAATCTCCGCCTGCTGACCACGGAAACTGTCGTAACCGTAGGTGGTGCGGAGGATGTGTAGGGACGCCTGGGACAATTATCAGTCCTTCAGCTTCCCATACGCTGGCAGCGTCAGGAACTCCTCGAATTTCGGCGCGCTCACCAGCTGATCCAGCAGCGACGCCGCTTCGTCGAGCTTCGCCAACGCTTGCGGCGGCAGGCTGTTCAACCCCGGAATCTTCGCTTTCTCCTCCGCCAGTAACTGGCGTACCAGCGCGATGTCGATCTTGCGTCCGTCATCGAGCACGCCTTTCGGATGATGCGTCCATTGCCACAGCTGGCTGCGGGCGATTTCGGCGGTGGCGGCGTCTTCCATCAGGTTGAAGATCGGCACGCAGCCATTCCCCGCCAGCCACGACGCCAGGTATTGCAGCGAGACGCTGACGTTATTGCGAAGCCCGGCTTCCGTAATCTTGCCTTCCGGCACGGCGATCAATTCAACGCTCGTGACATTCACATCATCGCGCTGACGCGTGAGCTGATTCGGCGCGGGCATCAGCCGGTCAAACACTTCCATCGCCACCGGCACCAGCGCGGGATGCGCGACCCAGGTTCCGTCATGCCCGTCGCCCGCCTCGCGCTCCTTGTCGGCTTTCACGAGCGCCAGCGCCTTGGCGTTGGCCGCCTCATCGTTCTTCACCGGAATCTGCGCCGCCATGCCGCCCATCGCGAACGCGCCGCGTTTATGGCAGGTCTTGATCAGCAGCAGGGAATAGGCGCGCAGGAACGGCACGGTCATCTTCACCTCCGCGCGGTCGGGGAGGACAAAATCGGGATAGGTGCTGAATTTCTTGATGTAGCTGAAAATATAATCCCACCTGCCGCAGTTGAGGCCGACGATGTGGTCTTTCAACTCGAACAGGATTTCCTCCATCTCAAAGGCAGCAAGAATCACCTCAATCAGCACCGTCGCCTTGATCGTGCCCAACGGCAGGCCGAGCGCCGCCTGGGCATCGATGAAGATGTCGTTCCACAGCCTTGCTTCAAGATGGCTTTCAAGCTTGGGCAGGTAGAAATACGGCCCCGTCCCATCTGCGATCAGCCGCTTGGCGTTATGGAAGAAATACAGCCCGAAATCGAACAGCGCGGCGGGAATCGTCTTGCCGTCGATCAAGACGTGCCGCTCGTTCAAATGCCAGCCGCGCGGGCGGACGATGAGCACGGCGGTCTTTTCGTTCAGCGTGTAGGATTTACCTTCCGGGCTGGTATAGGCGATGGCGCGTGCAACCGCGTCGCGCAAATTGATTTGCCCCTGGATGGTCGCCTCCCAGGTGGGGGCGTGCGAATCTTCGAAATCGGCCATGAACACCTTCGCGCCGGAGTTCAGCGCGTTGATGATCATCTTGCGTTCCACCGGCCCGGTGATCTCCACCCGGCGGTCCTGCAGATCGGAAGGAATAGGCGCAACTTTCCACGAAGCGTCCTCGCGCACGGCTTTCGTCTGCGGCAGGAAATCCGGCAGCTTGCCGGCGGCGATCTCCTTCTGCCGCTCCACGCGCGCGCTCAGCAGCTCGTTGCGGCGCGGCGTGAACCGGCGGTGCAACTCGGCCACGAATTCCAGCGCCTGCGGCGTCAGTATCTCGGCGAAGGCCGGGGTAATCGTGCCTAGGATTTCCACGCCATGCGGCAGAGAAGATGTTGCGGTGCTGTGTGCGGCATGCGCCATGGGTGCCTCCTGAAAATGCTTCTTCCGCTTTTTTAGCGGAAGAAGCATCAGGATGCCAGCGCGAAGCCGGAAGGTCAGGCCGCCTGCTTGGCTTCCATGGCCTGCTTCAGGGAGTCCATGTCGGCGGCCAGCTGCACCGCATCCTCCGGGCTCAGAAATTTCTTCGCCTTCGCGAATATTTCCCCTTCCTCCTCCTCCACATGGTGGGTGACGGAATGCTTGAATTCACCGAATTGCTCCATCCACTTCTCGCTCTGGATATCAATGCGCGCCAGGCGGCTGAGATAATCCTTGATCTCTTCATGCTCTTCCTTGGCGTGCTTGATTCTTTCGCCGGCTTCGGGGTTTTTCTTCAGGGCTGCATAAAAAGTTTTCTGTTCAGTCTCAGCATGAAGCAGCAGCTCACGCCGGATTTCCTCGAATAGCTCCTCGCGCACGCGGACGCTGCGGGAGGAGACCAGTTTTTCCATCAGTTCGCTGACCTTGCGGTGGTCGCGTTTCAGATAAGCGTAAATGTCCATGGTTTCCTCCTCGTGACTGGTGAGGTTTTGTTTTGCCATGAAATCGGATCAAGAAAGGAGAGGATGCGCAAGACATGGCGGTTAAAAGCGTATAAAAAGTGATTCCCCTCTTGTTCCGCGCCTCGCAGGCCGATAATTTTCCGCCATGATGCTTTTAAAGCGATTGCCCAGATTGATTACCCAGGCGCTGGTTGACACCATCAACCACGATGGTATCGAGCATGCGGGGTATCTGTCTTTCCTCTCGATGCTGGCGCTGTTCCCCTTCCTGGTATTTCTGGTGGCGCTGGCGGGGTTTTTCGGCCAGTCTGAAGCGGGCGCGGCCTTCGTCACCCTGATGCTCAACTACATGCCGAACGACGTCACCGCCGCCATCAGCCCGCGCCTGCAGGAAATCGTTTCCGGCCCTCCGCCGGGCCTGCTGACCGTATCTATCATCGGCGCGGTCTGGACGGCCTCCTCCGCCGTGGAAGGCATCCGCACGGTGCTGAACCGCGCTTACCGGGTGAGCAATCCACCCGCCTATGCCTGGCGGCGAACGCTGTCCATCCTGCAGTTCCTGCTGCTGACGATCATGATCCTCATCGGCATGTTCCTGCTGGTTCTGGCGCCCGTCATCTGGAACCGGGTGGAGCACTGGCTGCCGGTCGATCTCCATATTGACCCCATCTGGACCACGGTGCGCTATGTTGTCAGCGCCTTTTTGTTGCTGCTGGTTGTGGAATCCCTCTACTACGTCCTGCCCAATATCCGCCAGCGCTGGCGCACCTCGCTGCCCGGCGCGGCGCTCGTCGTAACGCTGTGGATGGTTACGGCGGTGCTGATGTCGATCTATCTGCGCGATTTCCAGCAGGTGAACTTCATTTACGGCAGCCTCGCAGGCATCATCGCCGCGCTGCTGTTCTTTTACCTGATGAACCTGATCTTCATTTTTGGCGCAGAGTTCAACTACCAGCTCGAAAAGGAGCTGGGTCACCGCATCGAGCCAAAAGAATAATTATCCCCAGACCGGCGCGGGAAGCCCGGGCACCAGCCCTTTCCACATCATCCATAGAAACACCATGGCGATCGCGACGCCATACGGCACCGGCTGGTCCATGGTGAGCACCCGGGGCGGGGTGCGGCCTTCCAGAAAGCGCCCGTAAACCCAAGGCGTGATGGGGCGCAGGATCAGCAGCACCAGTGTTAGAACGCCGCCAAGCACGGCGGTGAAGACGATGAATTCCAGAATCGCCGCCTTGCCCATCCACAACCCGGAAACGGCCAGCAGCTTCACGTCGCCGCCCCCCATGACTCGCAGGAAGAAAAGCAGCGCGCAAACGATGAACATCGCCAGCGCCGGCAGCAGCGCCTCCGGCCAGTCCACCGGGGCAGGGCCAAGCAGCACCAGCGCCGGATAGAGCGCCAAAAGCAAGCCGTTCAGCCAGTTGGGGATGGTGTAGCGCGTGAAATCGAGCCAGATCACGATCAGCAGCAGGCAGGATACCATCGCATGGAAAACGAACATTTTTAGAACTCCCTAACCAAAGCACCTTAGAATGGAATGGTTAACCAATGGCTCACTATGTTCCAGCGGATGCTTTCCACTCTTTTCGCCGCCGCCGTCGCCTATCTGTTCATTCTGGGACTGCTTTACGTCATGCAGTTCCGGCTGACCTATTTCCCCGACCCCACCCCCCTGCCCGACCCGAAACCCCTGGGCGGGGAAGCGGTCGCGCTCACGACGGCGGACGGGCTCACCCTCACCGCCTGGTGGTTTCCGCCCAAGGACGCGAACGGACCGGTGCTGCTTTACTGCCACGGTAACGCATCGCACCTCGCCAACCGCGCGGATAAATTCGCGGCGTTCACGGCGCATGGCTTCGGCATGCTGGCCGTCAGCTACCGAGGCTATGGCGGCAATCCGGGCACGCCGCGCGAGGAAGGGCTGTATGCCGACGCGAGGGCGGCGCGCCAATGGCTCGACCAAAAAGGTATCGCGAAGGAGCGCATTGTCTATTACGGCGAATCATTGGGCAGCGGCGTGGTGACGCAACTCGCCACCGAATCGCCACCCGCGCTGCTGGTGCTGGAAGCGCCGTATACCTCGATTGTCGATGTCGGAAAGCTGCGCTTTCCGTATATCCCCGTCGCGCAGCTGATGCGCGAGCGGTTTGATTCGTTCAGCAAGATCACCCGGATCCACGCGCCGCTGCTGATCCTGCATGGCGAGAAGGACGTGACCGTGCCGGTCAAGCTTGGCCGCCGGCTGCTGGAAGCGGCGAACGAGCCGAAGCGCGGCGTGTTCTTCCCCGAGGTCGGGCATACGGATTTCGATCTCCGTACGCTGGCGGATGAGGTTTTCAAAGGCTGGGAAGAGAAATAGTTATTTCCCCAACAGCTCGATCACCGTTTTCTGCAGGTGGTTGATGCTGGCCTCAGCGGGGGGAATCATCGGGCCACAAATGGCTTCGATCTTGCGGCGTTTGTGAAAGCGCGGCAGCCAGCGCAGCGGGGATTTGCGGTATTTACGGCTGAATACGCTACCCCATAAACCTTTGAGTGCAATTGGGTAAACCGGCACGGGATAGCGCTTCAATATCCATTCAATGCCCGGGCGGAAGCGGCCGAGATGGCCGGTATAGGTCAGCTGGCCTTCGGGGAAGATGCAGACGAGGTCGCCTTCGCGCAGCGCGTTTTCAACTTCTTCCAGCATGCGGGTGACGGATTCGCGGTTCGGCTCCACCGGAATGCCCTTGGCCAGCGTCATGAAGTAATGCACGCCTGGAAGCTCGAAAATCGCCTTATCAATGATGTAGCGGATGTTGCGGTCGCAGGCCGCGCTGATGATCAGGCCGTCCACATAAGAGATATGATTGGCGATGATGATGGCCGCGCCGGATTTGGGCAGGTTTTCAAAGCCTTCATAACGGGGCCGGTAAATGAGGCGGGTGAGCCAGCGGGCGCCGAAACGGTAAAAAGGCTCAGGATTCCATCGCTTCCAAGGCGTCACGCTTTGGATCTTTTCCCGCGTCCTTGCCACGGCTTGTTCGGCCATCGGCATCTACCCCCTGATTCCCATGATTCCAGCATAACACAAATTTCCTAAAGAATCGTTGGTTTTCAGGCGGAAAAAGCTTTGTCGTCCATGATGGTTTTACCACCCGTGGTGAGGCTTGAGGCCAGCCCCGCCGCCTGGGGCAGCACCTTGGCGAGGTAGAATCGGGCATTCGCGAGTTTGGCTTCGTGGAAGGCCACATCCCTGCCTTTTTCGATCTGCTGCATCCCAGCCACGCCCATCCTGCACCACGCATACCCAAGCACTACCAGGGCGAAGAGGCGCAGGTATTCGCTGGCCGCCGCCATCGCGTCCTCGGGGTTGGCAACGCCGGATTTGGCCATCCAGAGCGTGGTCTGCTGGAGCATGGAAAAATACTTGGCAAAGGGCTTGATCAGGTCTTTCGTTTTCGGGTCGTCCTTATGCTGTTCGATGAACGCGCTCGCGGGATGGAAGAAGCGGCGCAGGTAGCGGCCCATATTGTAGGAAAGTTTTCTTCCCACCAGGTCGAGCGCCTGGATGCCGTTGGTGCCTTCATAGATCTGTGCGATGCGCGCGTCGCGGGCGTATTGCTCCATGCCGGTTTCGCGGATATAGCCCATGCCGCCGAAAATCTGCATGCCGAGATTCGTGACCTCGAACCCGCCGTCGGTAAGCCAGGATTTCACGATCGGTGTCATGAGCTGCACGTAATCGTCCGCCTTCTCGCGTTCCTTCGCGTCGGGGTGGTGGCGGGAGAGGTCGAGCATGAGCGCGGTTTCAAGCGCGAGCGCGCGGCCGCCTTCGCAGAAGCTGCGCATGAGCAGAAGGTTTCTGCGCACGTCGGGGTGCGCGATGATCGGGTCGGCGGGCTTGTCGGGGAATTTCGCGCCCTTCACGCTTCTGCCCTGCAGACGTTCGTTCGCGTAGGCCAGCGCGTTCTGGTAGGCGACTTCGCCGAGGCCCAGGCCCTGGATGCCCACGTAGAGGCGCGCGGCGTTCATCATCGTGAACATGGCGCGCATGCCTTTGTGCTTCTCGCCAACCAGCCAGCCGGTGGCGTTTTCATAGTTCATCACGCAGGTCGGCGAGGCGTGGATGCCC
>JAFLCR010000179.1 GCA_017302755.1 Alphaproteobacteria bacterium | reverse complement strand
AGAGAAAATCCGAGAGGCGGAGGAAAAAATCCGTGACCTGCAAGCCATCAAGCAGGCGCTGAAGCAGGTCGCGGGCCATTGCCCGGGGGACGACACCCCGGTCGATGCCTGTCCGATCATGGGCTATCTCATTCAACAGTCGAAAAAGGAAACGTCATGACTGCTACCGTTAAAGACCCCGTCTGCGGCATGGAAGTTGACCCTGGCGCCACTCCGCATCACAGCCGGTTGCAAGGTGCGAAATACCATTTTTGCAGCGAACGCTGCCTGAAGAAGTTTGAGGCGGATCCTAAACACTACCTGTCTCCCGCCACGGCGGCGGATCATGCCTGCTGCCATCACCACCATGCGACACCGGCATCTCCTCCAGCCAAACAGGCGGAAGGCACTGTCTATACCTGCCCTATGCATCCGCAAATCCGCCAGACGCAGCCGGGAAACTGCCCGCTCTGCGGCATGGCGCTGGAACCGGAAACCGTATCCGCCGATGAAGGACCCGATCCCGAATTGCAAGATATGACGCGGCGCTTCTGGGTGTCTGCGGCGCTGTCGCTTCCGTTGGCGCTGTTCGTCATGGGTGCGCATCTGATTCCGAATTTCCCTCACCAGTGGATGGATTCCCCACTCACGCGCTGGCTCGAAGCCGCCGCCGCCACGCCGGTGGTGCTGTGGGGTGGCTGGCCGTTCTTTGTGCGGGCGGTGGCATCCATCAGGAACCGCAGCCTCAACATGTTCACCCTGATCGCCCTTGGGGTGGGCGTCGCCTATGCCTACAGCCTGGCGCTGACACTCTTCCCCGAAGCCGCCGCCACGCTTTCGGGCGGCATGAAACTCGACGTATATTTCGAGGCCGCAGCCGTCATTACCGCGCTCGTGCTGCTCGGCCAGGTGCTGGAGCTGAAGGCCCGCGACCAGGCCCGGGGCGCCATGCGGGCGCTGCTCGACTTGGCGCCCAAAATGGCGCGTATTATCCGTCCCGACGGTAAGGAAGAGGACATACCACTCGCCCAAATCCACCCCGGCGACATGCTGCGCGTGCGTCCCGGCGAAAAAGTGCCGGTGGACGGCATCGTCACGGAAGGCCATAGCAGTGTCGATCAATCCATGCTGACCGGCGAGTCCGTGCCGGTGGAAAAACACCCAGGCGATCTGGTTACCGGCGCGACGCTGAACGGCACCGGCGGCTTTGCCATGCGTGCCGAGCGCGTGGGAAAAGATACGATGCTGGCGCGGATTGTGGACATGGTTGCCCAGGCCCAGCGCAGCCGCGCCCCTATCCAGCGTCTGGCGGATGCGGTGTCAGGCTGGTTCGTTCCCGCCGTGGTGCTGGTAGCATTGCTCACCGCCGTCGCCTGGTGGCTCTGGGGGCCGGAGCCGAAGCTTGCGCACGCCCTGGTCAACGCCGTGGCGGTGCTCATCATTGCCTGCCCCTGCGCGCTGGGGCTGGCGACGCCAATGTCCATCATCGCGGGCACCGGCCGGGGCGCGCATGCAGGCGTCTTGATAAAAAACGCTGAAGCGCTGGAGATCATGGAGAAGATTGACACGCTGGTGGTGGATAAAACCGGTACCCTCACGGAAGGAAAACCGAGGTTAATGTCGGTTCTTCCCCTTGAAGGGCATGGCGAGGAGGAGTTGCTGTCCTGGGCCGCGGGGCTGGAACGCGGCAGCGAGCATCCCCTCGCCACTGCCATCCTCACAGGCGCGCAGGCGAAAGGAGCCTCTCCAGCCGACATTCGCGATTTCGCCTCCATCACCGGCAAGGGCGTCACAGGCACAGCAAACGGCAGGGAGTTAGCGCTTGGAAATCTGGCGCTGCTGGAATCCCTGAACATTCCCACCGCCGCGCTGAAAGAACAAGCCGACGCCTACCGTGCCCAGGGACAAACCGTGATGTTCCTGGCGGTGGACGCAAAAGCGGCGGGACTAATCGCCGTCGCGGACCCGATCAAGGAAACCACCGTCGAAGCCATTAAACTACTGAAAGCGGAGGGCATCCGCCTTGTCATGCTGACCGGCGACAACCGTGTAACGGCCATGGCGGTCGCCGCGAAAGTCGGCATCGAGCAGCTGGAAGCCGACGTGCTGCCCGACCATAAGCACGAAGCTGTCCGCAAGCTTCAGGAACAAGGCTGCGTCGTCGCGATGGCTGGCGACGGCGTTAACGACGCTCCCGCGCTTGCCCAGGCGCAGGTCGGCATTGCCATGGGCACGGGGGCGGATGTTGCCATGGAAAGCGCGGGTGTCACCTTGGTCAAGGGCGATCTCATGGGCATCGTCCGCGCCCGGCGTCTGAGCCGCGCCACCATGCGCAATATCCGCCAGAACCTGTTCTTTGCTTTTATCTACAACGCCCTCGGCGTGCCCGTGGCAGCGGGCTTGCTGTACCCTTTCCTCGGCATCACCCTGAGTCCGGTCTTCGCCAGCGCCGCGATGGCGCTCAGCTCCGTTTCCGTCATCGCCAACTCACTCCGGTTGAGGCGAGCGTCCTTATGAAGCGTTTGGGGATTCTCTCTTTTAGAGAATAATGGCTCCGTGGGTAGGATTCGAACCTACGACCGATCGGTTAACAGCCGATTGCTCTACCACTGAGCTACCACGGAACAGCCATCAAAAGCCCCCTTTTCAGGGGCGCGGGCCTATATAACAAATCGCTTTTTCTTGTGCTAGTCTAAAATTCCGTGCACGAATTTTCTTTATGAGCGCTTTTCCCATTCTTCTTACCCGCCAGCCGGAGCGCTGCGCCGTGCTGGCCGCAGAGTTGGCCCCCATGGGCTATGAGGTGCATGTGCAGCCCCTTCAGGCCATTACAGCCCTCTCTGTAGGCGTAACAGATGTTTCCAGCGTGGACGGCGTGATCATTACCAGCCAGAACGCCCTTCATGGGCTGGAAGGCCTGCCGAGAACACTGCCCGTGTATGCAGTTGGGCAGGAAACCGTAGGAAAAATAAGAGAAATAGGTTTCATCACGGTAGCCTGGCAACCCACGGCGGAGGAGCTGGTGGAGGTGTTGAAAACCTCAAAATCACGGTCTTTTTTATATTTATCAGGGGATTATATTTCCCGCGATTTTGGGGCCTCCCTGAAGCCTTACGGCGCGGCAGTCCAGCGCGTGATCGCCTACCGTGCCGACCCGGTATCTGGCTTCAGCCGGGAAACCCTCGCCCTGCTTGCTTCGGGGCGCGAGGTGGCCGTGATGTTCTTCTCCGGCCGGCCGATACGCATTTTTCTCGATCTCCTGGCCAGGCATGATCTGGAGGATGCTGCCTCGCGCATGACCGCCCTGGTCATCCATCCCCGCTACCGCGATGCGTGCCGGGATTTTGCCGTCTGCCACGCCGCCGCCGAGCCGAGCCAATGGGGGATGGTGGCGCTCGCCGAGAAAATTCATGCGATGCATCATTCCATATGACAGCGCGAAAACCGTAGGTTATAACACGGCCCATGGAACCTGAAATCGCCAGCATTCAGCCATCTTTTCTCCAGCGTTTCCGCAAGGCGCTCACCTATTTCATGTTGGGCTTGCTCATCGGCGTTGGTTTCATCGCCGGCGGTGCCTACTGGCAGCGCGATGCCATCCGCGAGCGTGCCAAGGCTTTTTTAGGAGTAAGCACTGCCACTGTGGCAACAGCCGAGGGTGAAGCTACGCCACAGGAAGATGGGCGTTATGCCACACTGGAGCAACAGCTGCAGCAGATGCGCCAGCAACTGGATGCGCTCTCTTCTCAAAGCGCCGCCCCCGCGACGGGCGAAGGCAGCCCCGCGCAGACGCTTGCCGAGTGGGAGCAGCTGAAACCCAAGCTCACCGATGCGATGGCGAAGCTGCAGGACATGCAATCCGGCCAGACGGCCGAAGCCGGGGCGCTGCGCAAGGACGTGCAGTCGCTCAAGGAAACTCTCCTTACGCTCCAGAACGATGTGAACGCCATCAAGGCGTCGATGCCGGACTTGCTGAAAATGTCGGAATCGCTGGAATCGCAGCGCAGCTTCTCGGTGCTGGTCAGCTTTATCCACCTGCGTGATAAGGCCCAGGCCGGCAAGCCCTATGCCACCGAGCTGGCCGGTTTCCGCAGCGTTCTGGAGGATCCGCTTGAAATCAAGAACCCTCTCGCCGTGCTGGAACAGCACGCGGCCGCCGGGGTGCCGACTTCCGCTTCGCTCGCCAAGGTTTTTCCTCCGCTGCTGCGTCAGGCTTTTGGCGTGGATGAGAATGCTGAAAACGAAGGCATCGTCTCCCGCACACTCGATAACCTCCGCAAAGTGGTGATCGTCCGCCATGTGGGCGAGGAGGTGGAGAACGACACCACACCCGAAGGCGCGCTGGCACGCATGGAGCGCGATGTTACGAATAACGATTTCGCCGCCGCCCAGGCTGAGCTGGCCAAGCTTCCCGCCCC
>JAFLCR010000178.1 GCA_017302755.1 Alphaproteobacteria bacterium | reverse complement strand
ACTTCGCCAGCGCGCTTTCAAACGGCACGCCTTTCATCTGCAGGAAGGAGTGGAAACCCATCAGCCCCAGCCCCACCGAGCGCTCGCGCATGGCGGAATATTTGGCGCGGGCCATGCCGTCCGGCGCGGTGTCGATGAATTCCTGAAGCACGTTGTCGAGGAAGCGCATCACGTCTTCGACGATCTGCTCGTCCTGGCTCCATTCGTCCCAGGTTTCGGCGTTCATGGAAGAAAGGCAGCACACCGCCGTGCGATCCTTGCCCAGATGATCCGGCCCGGTGGCGAGCAAGATTTCGCTGCACAGATTGGACATGCGGACTTTCAGGCCCAGTTCGCGCTGGTGCTTAGGCAGCGCCTTGTTCGCGGTGTCGATGTAGATGAGGTAGGGCTCGCCGGTTTGCAGCCGCATCTCCACGATTTTCTGGAACAGCTTGCGCGCGTTCACCTGGCGCACCGGTAGATCGGTCTTGGGGCTGCGGAGGTTGAACTCCGTATCCTCCAGCACCGCCTGCATGAACTCGTCGGTGATGTTGATGCCATGATGCAGATTGAGGCTCTTGCGGTTGAAATCGCCGGAGGGCTTGCGGATTTCGAGGAATTCCTCGATTTCCGGATGGTGAATGTCAAGATACACCGCCGCCGAACCGCGGCGAAGCGAACCCTGGCTGATGGCGAGCGTCAGCGAGTCCATCACCCGCACGAAGGGAATGATGCCCGACGTCTTGCCCGCCCTGCCGACCGATTCGCCGACCGAGCGCACGAACCCCCAATAGGTGCCGATGCCGCCGCCGTTGGAGGCGAGCAGCACGTTTTCGTTCCAGGTGGAGACGATGCCGTCGAGGCTGTCGGACACGGTGTTGAGGAAGCAGGAAATCGGCAACCCCCTGCCCGCGCCGCCATTGGAGAGAATCGGCGTGGATGGCATGAACCAGAGCTTCGAGATATAGTCGTAAAGCCGCTGCGCGTGATCCCTATCATCAGCATAGGCAGCCGCTACGCGGGCAAACATATCCTGATAGCTTTCGCCGGGAAGCAGGTAGCGATCATCGAGCGTCGCCTTGCCGAAATCAGTGAGCCGAGCATCGCGCGTGCGGTCAACGACGACATCGGCGGCTTTGGGTTTAGCCTTCGGCGCGGTCTTCGCCTTTTTAGGCGCGGGCGCGGTTTTTTTGACAGGCTGGGGAAAGTGAAGAACCGTTCTGGTGGGATCGAAATCGATCAGATTGCCATTGAGATCGAAATCATAAGCATTGGTCAGCATAAACCCTCTATCTCAGAAAGCGGGATACTGCTGGCATGGGTCGATCCCCTTATCCCACGCGCACCGGAGCACCCCACCCGATGTTACCTGCACGATATGCTTCCCCGCAGAAGCTTTTTGCTCTTTTTTTAAGCTGTTGCGCTATTAGGCTGCAGTCAAAGCATATCTACTACATATAGTAGGCGGGATAAAAATCGTGTCAATATTATGTTTATCTTGACAAAGGATCATGCCCCGGGATTTCCGCAATCACGGATTGCAAATAAGCAACCGATCTCCTGGCATAGCTTTCCGGATACTAAAGGGATGAAATACTGTTGGTTGCGGGGGTGCGATATGGCGCAAATCTGCGTTTATACTTTTGGCTAAGAATAAGCACAGAATACCAAAGTCTAAGACTATTTCATCGTAACTTCACAATTCAGACTACCGGCTGTCATATTTGGGTGCTACGACGAGTGACCCTAACTCCTGATAAGAATGACAGATTCACAGACGCCTCAGCTAACCGGGAGCGCAAGCGCATCAAGCGGGATATTACTTTCGGTCACATGTTCCAGGAGTTCATGGAGCGGTATAGCAAGAAGCAGAAAAAATCCTGGCACTATGACGAGCGGGAGGTGAACAAATTCCTTTCTCATTGGTTCCAACGCAAAGCGTCCTCTATTGCCAGGCACGAGGTGCAGGCGCTGCATGAAAAGATTCATGATGAGAACGGACTGTACCAGGCCAACCGCCTGCTGGAGCGCATCCGGGCTATCTATAACAAAGCCATTGAATGGGAATGGCAAGGCAGCAACCCCACCATCGGGATTAAAAAATTTAAGGAAAAGAGCCGAGACCGCTTTATGAAGCGGGATGAATTGCCCCGGTTCTTTGAGGCCTTGAGCAAAGAAGAGAACGAAACCGCCAAGGATTATATTCTGGTTTCCCTGCTCACCGGCGCGCGGAAAAGCAATGTGCTGGCCATGCGGTGGCGAGAGATCAATTTTACCACCAAGGAATGGCGCATTCCTGATACGAAGAACGGAGAAGCGCATACCGTGCCCTTATCGGACAGACTGATCGAGATTTTGAAGGCGCGGCACGATGCTAAATCTGGAGAATATGTGTTCCCTGGATCAGGAAAGAACGGGCACTTGGCTGACCCCAAGAAGGCTTGGAAACGTGTGCTTGACCGCGCGGGTATCACCGACTTACGAATCCATGATCTGCGCCGCACTTTGGGAAGCTGGCAGGCAGCCACCGGCGCCACCACCGCTATTATCGGCAAGGTGCTTGGGCATAAAAGCCCGCTGGCGACTAAAATCTATGAAAGATTGGATTTAGACCCCGTCCGCGCCGCCGTGGAGATGGCGCAAGATGCCATGTTTGCAACCATCCGGAATCCTGTGAAATAATGGCTTTGTTGAATTATACCAATTTATGGTATATTATATGAATCGATCCTCATGGACAGTCAGCTTTACCAAAAAGGCCTCCAAGCTGGTTCCCAAACTTCCCAAGCGGGAACGGGATTTGCTGGTTGCCCTGGTGGGTGATTTGAAGCTGAGAGGGCCGGTTTTGCCCGACTGGCCGAATTACTCCAAACTGGGGAAAGGCAATTACCATTGCCATCTCAGCTACAAATGGGTGGCGTGCTGGACGGTGGAAGATAACGAAGTGCGGATGATCGAATTGTATTACGTCGGGAGTCGGGAAAATGCGCCCTACTGAAGAGGTGACCATTGTGTTTAAAGGCCTGGGGAACAAGCCCCTCACCTACGCGCTGCCGCGCGTGGTTGGCGAGGAATTGCACGCCTATCTGGTCACCCGAACCAAGGATAGCGTGCCGGCGGAGAAAGTGCTGCCCGAACTCGCGGATGATACGCTCCGCCCCGCAGCCATGCTGCGCGGCCTCCGCTACAGGGAAAACCTTACCCAGAAAGCCCTCGCTGATACGCTCGGCATTCGCCAGCATCACCTTTCAGAGATGGAAACCGGCAAACGCCCCATCGGGAAGGAAATGGCCAGAAAACTGGCCAAAATCCTCAGGACGGACTGGCGGATTTTTCTCTAGGGTAACTAGAGAACAAAATCCCCACTGGTGAGTGTCTTCAACCCCGTCAGCTCGATCTCGAAATCCGCCAGATCATCCCCGTCGGAGTCCACCGTAACGATGGTGTTGCCGGAGACTTGCTGCCATGCCAACTGCATGATGCCGCCGGTGAAGTCTGCAGCGCCATTGCCGCCGGAGCGGAAGGTGAAGGTGCCGGTGAAGGCCGAGAAGTCGATATTGTCGCCCTGGCTCTGGATGAAGTCGGAAATGATGTCCCGGTTACCGGAGCCAAGCCCTGAAGCGGCGTTGCTGTTGAAGGCAAAAACGTCGTTGCCTGTGCCTCCCATGAGCGTATCTACTCCCGCGCCGCCGGTAAGCGTATCGTTGTGGCTGCCCCCGTCCAAAATGTCGTTGCCGGCTTCGCCGTAGAACAGGTCGTGGTGGTAGCCTCCGGAGAGGCTGTCCGCGCCGTCGCCACCGTAAAGCGTATCCAACCCGTCTCCAGCGTTGGTATCGCCTCCCACCAGCGTATCGTTTAGATTGCTGCCAATGAGCAAATCGGAACCGGTGCCACCATCGGCCGTACGGTAGTCATCGGCCTCGACCGTAATGCTGTCATTGCCGGCACCGCCCTGGAACGTATCGGTTCCCGCTCCACCGATCAGGCTATCAGCACCGTCACCGCCCAGGAGGAGGTCGTTACCGTCACCTCCATAGAGCGTGTCGTTATGGCTGCCGCCGTCCAGCGTGTCGCTGCCGGCCTCACCGTAGAGCAGGTCATGGTGATAACCGCCGGAAAGGCTGTCTTGCCCGTCGCCGCCGTAAAACGTATCGAGTCCATCTCCTGAACCCGTATCCCCGCCGATCAGGGTATCATCCCCGCTAGTGCCGGTCAAAAGGTCGGAACCTGTGCCACCATCGGCTTGGAGATAATCATCCGCTTCCAGACTGATCGTATCGTTTCCGGCGCCACCGAAATAGGTATCATTACCGAGGCCGCCGATCAGGCTGTCCGCACCATCGCCGCCTAGGAGCAAATCATTTCCGTCACCTCCGTAGAGCGTGTCGTTATGGCTGCCGCCGTCCAGCGTATCGCTGCC
>JAFLCR010000177.1 GCA_017302755.1 Alphaproteobacteria bacterium | reverse complement strand
TGGTACATGGTGGCGAGCGGGCTGAAGGACGACCCACGGGTCAGCCATTTCCGCCTGGCGCTGCATTTGAGCACGGCTTTCCTGATTTTCGGCCTGCTTTTCTGGCAGTGGATGCGGTTTTCCGGGTGGGGGCGGGCCTCGACCGCCGTCGGGGGATGGCTCTGGGCGCTGATGGCGGCGCTTTGCGCGCAGATTGTGCTGGGGGCGTTCGTGGCGGGGCTGGACGCGGGGCTGGTTTACAACACCTTTCCCCTCATGGACGGCGGCTGGGCGCCGCCGGAGCTGGAAAAAGGCCTGTCGCTGCACGAGCCGGGGACGGTGCAGTGGTTGCACCGGCTGGGGGCGGGCGCAGTGTTTTTGCTGGCTGCCGCCTTTGGCTTGATCCGGGTCAAGGCGGAAGGGGCGGCGCTGCGGCACTATGGGGCCATGTTTCTGCTGCTGGTGCTGGCGCAGGCGGGGCTGGGAATCGTGACGCTGCTGTATGCGGTGCCGGTGTCCCTCGCGTCCCTGCACCAGGTGGCAGCGCTGTTTTTGTTCGGTTTTCTGCTTTCGGGCATCTACCGCTTTACGCAAACGCCTCCAGGGGTTAAAAGCGTGCCAGACGGCGATGTTCACGCATCTTTAACCCGGACGCTATAGCGATGGTTGCAGTCTATGAGTTTGACATCCTAAGGTTGTTGCATGTTCGATTACCATGCGTTCTTTGATAATAATATCCGCCACCTGAAAGCCGAAGGCCGGTATCGCGTATTCGCGGATCTGGCGCGCAAGGCGGGCAGTTTTCCCATCGCCTACGACTACGATCTGCGCAAGGACGTGACCGTCTGGTGCAGCAACGACTATCTCGGCATGGGCCAGCACCCCGACGTGCTGCGGGCGATGCTTGAAGCCGTGGCTTCGTACGGCGCAGGCGCGGGTGGTACGCGCAATATTTCCGGCAATAATCACGCCGTTGTGGAGTTGGAACTGGAACTCGCCGCCCTTCACGGCAAGGAGCGGGCGTTGCTGTTCACCTCCGGCTATGTCGCTAATGAGGCGAGCCTTTCGACCCTGGCCTCGATGCTGCCGGGTTGCGTGGTGTTTTCCGACGCGTGCAACCATGCTTCCATGATTCACGGCATTCGCAGCAGTAAGGCGGAGCGCCGGATTTTCCGCCATAACGATGTAGCGCATCTGCGCGAATTGCTGGAAAAAGAAGTGCCAGGGACGCCGAAGATCATTGCGTTCGAATCCGTGTATTCGATGGACGGAGATATCGCGCCCATTAAGGAAATCTGCGACCTTGCCCAGGAGTTCGGCGCCTTCACCTATCTCGATGAAGTGCATGCCGTTGGCCTCTATGGCCCGACCGGGGCAGGCGTTGCCGAGCGCGAGGGGCTGGCTCACCGCATCGACATCATCCAGGGCACGCTCGCCAAGGCATTCGGCGTCATGGGCGGCTATATCGCCGCGAAGGAGCAGGTGGTGGATTTCATCCGCAGCAATGCGCCAGGCTTTATCTTCACTTCGGCCATGTGCCCGGTGATCGCGGCGGGGCTGCTTGCCAGCGTGCGCCATCTGCGCGTGAGCCAGGAAGAGCGCCGCAAGCTGCACGCCCGCGTGGCCGATGTGAAGGCGCTGTTCAAGCAGGCCGGCATTCCGTTCCTGGATGCGCCCAGCCATATCGTTCCCGTGATGGTGAATGATGCCGTGCTATGCAAGCGCGCCTCCGACCGCCTGCTGGAGGAATTCTCGATCTACGTGCAGCCCATCAACTACCCCACAGTGCCGCGCGGCACGGAACGCCTGCGCGTGACGCCCAGCCCCTTGCATACGGATGCCATGATGGGCGAACTGGTCGAAGCGATGGTGACGGTGCTCGGCGTGGGGCAGAAGGTTAGGGAAGCGGCGTAAGCGTTTCCACGCGCTCCAGCATGGTTTTCATCTCGTCGGGATGAAGGGGGATCAGCCCTTTTACCGCCATGTAGCCTTCCGGCGAGAGGGCTTTTTCCGACCCCATTTCGCGAATAAACGCTTCCATTCCGGGCACCAGGCCCAGATGCTCCAGCTTGCAATAGACGAAAAGCGGGCGTGAGATAGGGTACGTGCCGCTGTTGATCGTTTCTGCGTCCGGCTTGATGCCGTCGATGGTCGCGGCGCGCACCGCCTGGGTGTTCTGTTCCAGGAAGCCGTAGCCAAAAATGCCGAAGGCATTGGCGTCGCCGCGCAGCTTTTGAATAATCAGGTTGTCATTTTCACCCGCCTCGATGAACGCGCCGTCCTCCCGCATGGCGGTGCAGGCGGCCCTGCGCTTTTTCTCATCCGGGAAGATGGTTGCGAATTCCTTCACGCTCTTACAGCCATGCTCCATGACCAGTTCCACGAAGGCGTCGCGCGTGCCGGAGGTCGGTGGCGGGCCGTAGACGGCGATCGGCGAATCCGGCAGGGAGGGGTCGATGTCCTTCCAGGTTTTATAGGGGTTCGCGGCAAGCTTGCCGTCCTGCGGCAATTGCTTGACCAGCGCCTTGAAGATCTGAGCGATGGTGAAGGAAACGGGCTTCGCCTCTACGCTCTGGGCCAGCACGATGCCGTCATAGCCGATTTTCAGCTCCAGGATTTTCGTGATGCCGTGCTTGGCGCAGAGCTCTTTTTCCGAGGATTTAATGGCCCGCGAGGCGTTAGAAAAATCCGGATAATTCCAGCCGATGCCCGAGCAGAACAGCTTGAACCCGCCGCCCGTGCCCGTCGATTCCACGATGGGCGCGCGGAAACCCGAGCTGTGCCCGAATTCCTCGGCGGCCACGGCGACGAAGGGGTAGACGGTGGAGGAGCCCACGCCTCTAAGTTCCTGGCGAGCTTCGGCGGAAAAGGCAAAAACCACGAAAAAAAGGCAGAAAAGCGGCAAAGGCATAGGGAATACCTGACAAAAACGCTGGATTTTTCTATCCGGCTTTGCCAATCTAGGCAACATGAACCGTGAAGATGTCATCAAAGAATTCGAGGCCGCAGGGGCGATCCTAAAGGGGCATTTTATCCTTTCGTCCGGCTTGCACAGCGACACTTACCTGCAATGCGCGCGCGTGCTGATGGACCCCCGCCGCGCGGATAAGCTGTGTGCCGCGCTTGCCGCGCAGCTCAACGCTAAATTCGGCATCGGCGCGTTCGACCTCGTGGTGTCGCCTGCCATGGGCGGCGTCATTGTGGGATATGAGATGGGCCGGCAGCTCGGCATTCCCTCAGTGTTCGTCGAGCGCGTGGAAGGTAGCCTGGCCCTGCGCCGGGGTTTCGAAATTCCCGAAGGCACCCGCGTGCTGGTGGTGGAGGACGTGGTGACCACCGGCAAATCCTCAAAGGAAACCTTTGCCTGCATCGCCGAGCACGGCGGCAAGGTGCTGGCCGAAGCGAGCCTGGTTGACCGCACGGACGGCGAGGCCGATCTTGGCGTGCCGCTTATTGCCCTGCTGGGGTTAAAAGTGCAGGCTTATGAGGCGGATAAATTGCCCGAGCATCTGCAGTCCATTCCCGCCGTGAAGCCGGGAAGCAGGTGGCTGAAAGCGGCGTAATTATATTATCATTATTAAAAACTTGAAATTGAATTCAGGTTTTATATTAATCAATTATTAATCAATTATTTTGGGATGCTTATGAGCAAGGCTTTCGTAGCAGTGGATGTTTCCTCTGGCGCAGATGAAGTTCCTTATTGGGCAGAGCAGAGCCGGTACATTATTCTTTGCAACTCATTGGAAAATGCAGTGCAGCTGCAGCAGCAACTTACCGCCCTGGTTTTGCACCCAGCCCTTCCCAATATCGCGGGTGGGCCTGAAGTTGTAGCTTTTCACGCCATGAGTGGCGGGTTGGTTGGCGATAAGCGCCAAACCCATGTGCTAAGTTTTCCAAATGAGGAGCTGGCAATACGCGCGTTGTTTGCCTTGAATGTCCATTTGCCGCAAACCTCCGAAATTGCTGAACTCCAGAGCGCGGTCACCGGTTCCATGTGGGTTAACCTATGGAATAATAGAAAACAATTAGGAAATGATCGCTTTGGTAGGGTGTTTGACAAAGCTGAGGAAATGCCGGTTGCCATTCTTGACCCTGAGCAGGCTTCCAGCAAAGCCGGATTTTCATCTGCCATGCACGATATTGCTGAAGAGTCTTTGCAAAAACCTGTGCGCAGAGAGCGGTTGGCCTAGTAGCTCGCTGCCCTCAGCTGAATGAGCATCGGAGAGGGATAGCCTGTGGAAGTTTCTGCAAGTCGAGCCATGCCTCCAGTTCAATCCTAGACAAGCGATGCCAGCATTTTCATGGCGGCCTCCGCCGGATCCGGCGCGCCCGTGATGGGGCGGCCGATGACCAGCCAGTTGGCGCCCGCTTCCATGGCCTCTTTTGGACCCATAACCCGGCTCTGATCCTGCGTGGCGCTGCCCGCGGGGCGGATGCCAGGGACGACCAGGGTGACGTCCTTGCCAAGCTGCTTGCGCAGCGCGGCC
>JAFLCR010000176.1 GCA_017302755.1 Alphaproteobacteria bacterium | reverse complement strand
CATCACGCAGGTCGGCGAGGCGTGGATGCCCATCTTGTGTTCGACGCCGGAGCATTTCACGCCGTTGGGTTTTCCATCCTCAAGAATTTTGGGGACGAGAAAGAGGCTGATGCCTTTGATGCCTTTCGGCGCGTCCGGCAGGCGCGCGAGGACGAGGTGGATGATATTATCCGTCAGATCCTGCTCGCCGGAGGAGATGAAGATTTTCGTGCCCGTGATGCGGTATTCCCTGTTTCCTGAACCCCCATCCCTACCTTCCCCCTCTGAGGGGGAAGGGGTGGCAATTGTGCGGATGAGGCCGAGGTCGGTGCCGCAATGCGGCTCGGTGAGGCCCATCACGCCAGACCACTTGCCGCTGGCGATGTTCGGCATGAAGCGTTTTTTTAAGTCGTCCGTCGCGTGCAGGCGCAACGCGTTATACGCGCCGTGCGACAGGCCGGGCGTGATGCCGAAGGAGAGGTTCGCTGAACAGATCATCTCCACGATCGGCGTCGCCACCACTTCGGGCAGCCCCTGCCCGCCGTGTTCGGGGTCGCAGGCCAGGCCGATCCAGCCGCCTTCGGCATAGGCTTTGTAGGCTTCCTTGAAACCTTTCGGCAGCGTCACCTTGCCGTTTTCGAAATGGATGCCCTCGGCGTCGCCGGACTGGTTGATGGGAAACAGCACTTCCTCACAGACTTTTGCACCCTCGGTGAGGAGGGTATCGATAAGATCGGGCGTCGCATCGGCGAAGCCAGGGACGTCTTTGTATTTCTGGAGGTCCAGATAATCGTGCAGCAGGAATTGGAAATCGCGGATGGGGGCGGAATAGTTTGGCATATCAAGTCCTTCTGCCGTGACTTTTTTCTGTCATCAACACGGCTTATATAGCGCCTAACGTATCGTTAGGCGCTATCCTGTTCGTTGCGCTCAAGCGCCGCTGGGGCTGCGGCCCGCAATGGGCCTAGTCCTCGCGTCGCTCGTCCATAGCGCCTAACGTATCGTTAGGCGCTACACATAGGATAACGCAAAGAATTTACCACAGGTTAAACAGGAACTCTTCCATGATTTACGTCTATGAGCATCAACTGGCCATTGGCGACGCCAGCCGCGATTATGCCGAACTTCCCGGCGTGGTGCTGGCGATAGCGGATAACGATTTTTTCGACCGCATACGCGCGGCGCTGATCGGCGCGCTGGAGCAGATGCCGGCAAATTCGCGGCCGGTGCTTCTGGAGACGCATATGCAGACGGGCAGTAATTACCTGCTGCTCGGCGGCATCGGCACGCGGGCGGAGCTGCTGGAGACGTTTCCCGGCATCGCCGAACTGGCCGAATCGCGCATCCGCCACACTGGCTGGCTCGCGAACGTGCTGGAGGAACGCTACGGCGAGCAGGGAAGCGAACGCTTCGTCGAGGCCGGATGGGGACGGCGTATGCTGGCTCTGGTGCAGGACAGCATCGGCAGCGTAGCGATACGCTAAGTCGGCTATCCCTTTTTCAGCAGATCCCGGATTTCTTCAAGCAGCACTTCGCTGCGCGGCGGCGCGGAAGGCGCGCCTTCCTGCTTTTTGTGGAAGCGGTTGACCTGCTTCACCAGGATGAATACCGCGAATGAAACGATCATGAAGTTGATCAGGTGGTTCAGGAACACGCCGTAATTGACCGTCGCCACGCCCGCCTCCTTCGCCGCCTTGAGCGTGGAGTATTGTTCCGTGGAAAGCGCGATGAAGAGGTTGGAGAAATCCATCCCGCCCGTCACCTTGCCGATTGGCGGCATGATGATGTCGGCCACCAGCGAATTGACGATGCCGGTGAAGGCCGCGCCCATGATGATGCCGACCGCCAGGTCGATCACGTTGCCGCGCGCGATGAAGGATTTGAATTCCTGAATGACGGACATGGAAACCTCCTTAGAATAGGCTTCCTGATGTAGCGCATGGAACGCCACAAGTAAAGGCGGCGCAAAGCGGTTGTGTTTTGCTCTCAACGCCTTAATGTGCTCTTTTTCCTTCTTCATCATCGAGAGTGACGCCATGCCCCTGCCCCTTTCTTTCCTGAACCTGCCGGATGAAATCTCCTTGCCGTTTCACTCGGTCGTCCAGAATGCGCTGGGGCAATGGATTCACCTGTTCCGCGTGATTCCGTGGATCGAGGAAACGCCGCTCGCGGCCGTGACGCCGAATGATCCGCAATTCAACAATCTGTGGCACCTCAAAGGCACCTACGGCACCAACGTGCAGGAGGTGTGGAACGATTACCGGGGCGGCGGCATCACCATCGGCTTCGTGGACGACGGCACACAATACACCCATCCCGATCTGGACGATAATTACAACACGGCCATTGATTTCGACATTTCCTCCGGCACGCCGGATGGCGCGCCGCGCACCACCAGCGATAATCACGGCACCACCACCGCCGGCGTCGCGGGCGCGGAAGGCGATAACGGCACCGGCGTCACCGGCGTCGCCTACGAAGCCGACATCGCCACCTGGCGGCTCGATTTCTCCTCGGATTATTCGGATGAGCAATTCGCCTCCTTCTACACGAAGCAGTTGGAAGCAGGGGTTGACGTCTCCAACAACAGCTGGGGCTTCACCGGATTCTTCGAGGACGATTTCGACCATACCCTGCCGCTCATGGGCGCGGCGTTCCAGGATTTTGCCGCTAGCGGGCGCGGAGGGTTGGGGGGTAATCTCGTCTTTGCCTCCGGCAACGGGCGCGCGGACGGGCAGAACACCAATTACCACAGCGCCGATAATTCACAGTACGTCATCGCGGTCGCGGCGACGGATGCGAACGGCAAGGTGACGAGCTTCAGCACGCCGGGGGCGTCCGTGCTGGTTTCAGCGCCAGGGGCCAACATGACCTCCACCGACCGCACGGGAGCCCCGGGGTATGTGTCGGGCGACTACGTGTCCGGGCTTTCGGGAACGTCTTACGCCGCGCCCGCCGTTTCCGGCGTGGTGGCGCTGATGCTCGACGCCAATCCGAATCTCGGCTATCGCGACGTGCAGGAGATTCTCGCCTATTCCTCGCGCAACAGCGACCCCTCGAACGGCGGATGGCTTACCAACGGCGCGTCGAACTGGAACGGCGGGGGGCTGCATTTCAGCCATGATTACGGCTTCGGCCTGGTGGATGCGCGCGCCGCCGTGCGCCTCGCTGAAACCTGGCAGGGCAGCGCCACTTTCGCCAATCGTGACATGGTGGACGCGGGGCTTTCCAGCGTGGGGGCGGCGATTACGGACAATAACGCGGGCGGCGTGTCGCGCAGTGTGGGCGTGGCGTCGGACATCGTGATCGACCGCGTCGAGGTGGACGTGGACATTACCCATCCGTGGATCGGCGACCTGATCGTGAAACTCATCTCGCCAACCGGCGTCACCTCGACGCTCGTGAACCGGCCGGGCGTCACCACCGGGTGGTTCGGCGGCAGCGGCAGCAGCGCCGACAACATCGACTTCACCCTCTCCTCCAACGCCTTTTGGGGCGAGACGGGCAACGGAAACTGGACGATCACCGTCAGCGACAACCGCGGCGGCAACGTGGGCACGTTTAACGACTGGCATCTGCGGCTTTACGGCGATACCGACACGGCGGACGACGTCTATGTCTACACCGATGAATTCTCCGAATCCCGCGCGGCGAACACGGCGCGCGGCACGCTTAGCGACAGCGGCGGCATTGATGTCATCAACCTGGCTGCGGTAACAACGAATACCGTGCTGTCACTTGCAGGCGGCGCGAGCACGGTAGACGGCGCCGCGCTTACTCTTGCAGCAGGCACGGTGATCGAAACCGCCTATCTGGGCGATGGAAACGATATGGTGACGGGCAACGGCGAGAACAACACCGTCGCCGGCGGACGCGGCAACGATACGCTTTCCGGCGGCGCGGGCGACGATTCGCTCGACGGCGGCGCGGAGGCCGACTCGGCCATGTATGCGGGCGCGTTCGCGAATTACGCCATCACTATCGTGAATGCGACGACGCTGACGGTGCAGGATACGGTGGGCGGCGACGGGCTAGATACGCTCGCCAACGTTGAGAAACTGGTGTTCAGCGGCGAAACTTACGGTTTCATCGGCGGGGTAATTCTGCCCCCGGCGGCGAACCTTCCGCCGGTCGCGGGGGATGACAGCGCGGTGCTGAATCAGGATACGAGCGTCGTCATCAACGTGCTTGCCAATGACAGCGACGCCAATGGCGGCATGCTGTTCGTCTCAACGATCACCGATGCGCCGGACCATGGCGGCGTCACCGTCAACGGCAACAACACTATTACGTACACGCCCACAGCGGGCTTTGTAGGAACGGACAGCTTTGCCTACCAGATCGGCGATGGCCAGGGCGGGTTCGATACGGCGACGGTGAACCTCACCGTGAACTACGTGGCGCCGACGCCGCAGAATTACAACGGCATTTGCTCTTTTTGTTTTCTTGGTCTCTGCATCTTTGTGTCTTTCTTCTACGTCTTGCTCATTTTGAGCTTCTGTCTCTCTCTTTCTCTCTGTCGCTTTCACT
>JAFLCR010000175.1 GCA_017302755.1 Alphaproteobacteria bacterium | reverse complement strand
GCGGCGGCCATCGGCTCCTCGACCAGATAAACATCGCGCGCACCGGCGGCTTCGGCGGCGTCCTGAATCGCGCGGCGCTCCACCGGCGTCGACCCCGAAGGCACGCAGATGATGATGAAGGGGCCAGTAAACGCGCGGCGCTTGTGCACGCGGTGGATGAAGTGCTTGATCATCTCCTCGGCCAGGCGGAAATCAGCGATTACGCCGTCCATCAGCGGGCGCTTGGCGTCGATCTTGGTGGGGGTGCGCCCAAGCATCATCTTCGCCTCGTTGCCGAAGGCGTAAGGCACCACTTTGCCGTCTTCGTGCAGCATCGCCACCACGGACGGCTCGTTGAGCACGATGCCCTTGCCCTTGACGTAGACCAGCGTGTTCGCCGTTCCCAGATCGATCGCCATGTCGGAGGAAAGAAAGCCCATCAGCTTGGAGAACATAGAAGTCGCAACCCCAGAGGGAATGAAGGAAATACGGCCTTTTGGCGCCCTTCCCTGCGGCGCGGGCCATGTGTACGTGCTTACTATATCGTGCGTTTTTTCTATTGGATAGTGCTATCTGTGGGAGTGGCATCCGCATTGACGGAGCGCCCCGCAAACGTAACAATCAAAGAAAAAATGAACAGGCGAGTAAGGAGAGCATGATGCAGGATGAAAATCCGGAGCAATCCGGCGAGGAAAACCCTTTTGACAGACCCTACCGCACGCCGCATGATCCCGACGGCTATCCCCTTACCCCGCCGCCCGTGCATGAAAACGCACCATACTGGGAAACTCCCTGGAAGATGATTCCGATTATGGAAATATCGTCCGAGTCAATACTGTTTTGGAACGATGCGTTAAACGCGATGTTCAAAGAATTAGGGCGCCCTTTTTTCTACGATCCCTGGGAAAGCTTCCTCGAGGGAAGCGCGCGTTTTAACAACAGGGAACTCGCCACCTATGTAGCCCCCCGCGCGATTGTCGCCGTGCATCCGCTTGATTTCATCAAGGGTCTGAACTTTCCCATGGCACCCCAGAAACAAACTTTTCCTCCCCACCATAAAAAAGATCTCGTCATCTCGCTATGCACTCCCCGGGGGCGCGAGGCCGTCTATCTGAGCTACGAGTCCATGGAGGACGCGCCTATCCGGGAAGCTTTCCTGCTGCTGTCGGACGCCACTAAAGGCTACACCATGCTCCTCAAGCAGGATCCTGAGAACGAGGCGCTCGCGAAGCAGCAGTTTTTCATCTGTGAAATGGCGCTGGCGTTTCTGGTGCTTGGCGGTGTGCTGGACTATGTGCGTGATTCCCGGTCACCGCAGGATGCGCTGCTGACACTGGATGATACGGTTTTCCACAAATTCAGCATCGCCGTACGCTTCGTACCCCTGCTGAGCGACTGGCTGCGCGGCCCCATTCATGAGGACGTGGAGTTCCTGCGCGCCAAGCACGGCGACGATATCATGAGCAAGGCAGATGATCTTGAGCTTCTCAAAGAAAGCGCCCAGGCCGTGGCGGATTGGGCGAAAACCTTGAGCGACATGCTGGGCTTGCGGCAGCAGGGAAGATATTATTGACGCTTACGCCGCCCCGCGCTGCGGGTGCTTGCGCAACTGCGCCCGCGCCCGGCTGTTGAGCGCGTCGATATACGCTTTAGCCGAAGCGACCAGCGTATCCGTATCCGCGCCGTAGCCATTGATGAGCTTGCCGTCGCCGCCTTCCTCCAGGCGCACCGTTACCTCTGCCTGGGCATCCGTGCCCTGGGTCACCGCGTGCACCTGGTAGAGCTTGAGTTTCGCCTCATGCGGCACCAGCTTGCGAATCGCCTTGAAGATCGCATCCACCGGGCCCGTGCCCTCGGCCTTGGCAAGGTGCTCATGGCCGTCCACCGTCATCTCGACATACGCCGCCTGCGTGCCGCCCGTGCCGCACACCACCTGCAGCGAGTGGAAACCGTAGCGCGTCGCCTCCTTGCCAAAGCGGGTGTCGACAAGCGCCAGAATGTCCTCGTCATAGACCTCCTTCTTCTTGTCTGCCAGATCCTTGAAGCGGTTGAAGGCATCCTCCAGCGCGTTGTCGCCCAGATCAATACCGAGATCCCTCAAGCGGTCTTTGAACGCATGGCGGCCCGAATGCTTGCCGAGCACCAGGCTCGATTTGGAAAGCCCCACCGATTCCGGCGTCATGATCTCATAGGTTTGGGCGTGCTTAAGCATCCCGTCCTGGTGGATGCCCGATTCATGCGCGAAAGCGTTGGCGCCGACAATCGCTTTGTTCTTCTGCACCGCGAAGCCAGTGATCGAGGAAACAAGACGCGACACGCGCGTGATATGCGTGGTGTCAATGCCGTTGGTAAAGGGAAAATAGTCGGGTCGCGTGCGCATGGCCATGACCAGCTCCTCGATGGCCGCGTTGCCCGCGCGCTCGCCGATGCCGTTGATGGTGCATTCGATCTGCCGTGCCCCGGCTTTCACCGCCGCCAGCGAATTGGCGACCGCCAGGCCCAGATCGTTGTGGCAATGCACGGAGATGATGGCCTTATCGATATTGGGCACTTTGTTCATGACGCGAGCAATCAGCGCGCCATATTCCTCCGGCACGGCGTAGCCCACCGTGTCGGGGATGTTGATGGTCTTGGCACCCGCGGCGATGGCGGTTTCCACGACGCGGTACATGAAATCATCCTCAGTGCGCGAGCCGTCCTCGCAGCTCCATTCGACATCATCGGTGAACTTGCGGGCGAAGGAGACGCTCTCTTTGATCGCCTCTACCACCTTGTCCGGCTCCATCTGCAGCTTGTACTTCATGTGCAGGGGGCTGGTGGAGATGAAGGTGTGGATGCGCTTCTTCTTCGCTTTCTTCAGCGCCTCGCCGGCAGCCTCGATATCGGCCTTCTTGGCGCGGGCAAGGCCGCAGACCGTCGCGTTCTTCACTTGTTTCGCGATCGCCTCCACGGCCTCGAAATCGCCTTTCGACGCCACGGGAAACCCGGCCTCGATCACGTCCACGCCCATCTTGTCGAGCGCTTCGGCGATGAGCACCTTCTCCTCCATGTTCATGGACGCGCCGGGGGATTGCTCGCCATCGCGGAGCGTAGTGTCGAAAAAGATGATGCGGTTCTTGTCGGTCATGATGTCCTCTTAAAAAAGCAAAACCCCCGGAAATGATACCATTCCGGGGGTTTCAAAAGCGTTGCGCGATCCGCGCGGCTTACCCTCCGGAGGCCGGAATCAGGGTAAGTCGAAGCAGGGTCAGCAATGAATTCATAATACGGTGTTTAAAGGGTTTTTTCCGGGCTGGCAACTCAGTTCTTCGCCTTATCCACCAGCTTGTTCTTGGCGATCCAGGGCATCATGCCGCGCAGCTGCGCGCCCACTTCCTCGATCTGGTGCTCGGCCTCGCGCCGGCGCGTGGCCTTGAAGCTCGGCAGGCCGGCCTTGTTCTCCAGCACCCAATCGCGCACGAAACGACCGGACTGGATATCGTCCAGCACGCGCTTCATTTCCTGCTTCGTTTCCGGCGTGATGACGCGTTTGCCGGTCACGTAATCGCCGTATTCAGCCGTGTTGGAAATCGAGTAGCGCATGTTGGCGATGCCGCCCTCATAAATGAGATCCACGATCAGCTTCACCTCGTGCAGGCATTCGAAATAGGCCATTTCCGGCGCATAGCCCGCTTCGACCAGCGTTTCAAATCCGGCCTTGATAAGCGCGGTCACACCGCCGCAGAGCACGGCCTGTTCGCCGAAGAGGTCTGTTTCGCATTCTTCCTTGAACGTGGTTTCGATGATGCCCGAGCGGCCACCGCCTACCGCCGAAGCGTAGGAAAGCGCGACGTCGAGCGCGTGGCCGGAAGCGTTCTGATGCACCGCCACCAGGCACGGCACGCCACCGCCCTTCTGGTATTCACCGCGCACCGTATGGCCCGGCCCCTTGGGCGCGATCATAAACACATCGAGATCGGAACGCGGGTCGATCAACTGGAAGTGAATGTTCAGCCCATGCGCAAAGGCCAGCGCCGCCCCCTTCTTAAGGTTCGGCTCCAGATCATTCTTGTAAAGATCGGCCTGGGTTTCGTCGGGCGTGAGCACCATCACTACATCGGCCCATTTCGCCGCCTCGGCGGGAGAAAGCACCTCGAATTTCGCCTCCTGCGCCTTTTTTGCCGCCGCCGAGCCGGGGCGAAGCGCGATTTTTACGTCCTTCACGCCGCTGTCGCGCAGGTTCAGCGCATGGGCATGACCCTGGCTGCCATAGCCGACGATGACTACTTTTTTGCCTTTGATGAGGTTCACATCGGCATCGGAATCGTAATAAACGCGCATGTTTTTTTCCTTGTTAGTCGCAGGTGAAAATCTGGGTGTCGCTGGTCTGGAAATAGCTCTTGGAGAGGCCCACCGGGGTCGTATTGGATTGTTTGACCACGATCAGCTTGTCCTCATTGGGAAAATAGGTGGCATAGGTTACCGTCGCCATGCTTTCGCTTTCCCAGATCTGGGGCTCAATCACCACCTGAAGGGACGAGGAGGAAAGAATGCGGCGATCGT
>JAFLCR010000174.1 GCA_017302755.1 Alphaproteobacteria bacterium | reverse complement strand
TGCTCTATATCTTTATCAAGAAACGGTTTTTCAAGCCGGTCAAATAAATGTACTGGCCCGATGTCATCGATCTCAAGAGTTTTTACGCCTCCCCGCTGGGGCAGGTGCTCTGCCGCAGCCTCAGGCGCAAGATCCGCGATTTCTGGCCGGACGAGAACGGCGCCCGCATCATCGGCGTCGGCTATGCCGCCCCGTTCCTGACCTCCTATCTCGACGAAGCCCGCCTGACCGCCTGCTTGATGCCCATGGGCCAGGGCGTCACTCACTGGCCCTCGCCCGCCTACAGCCTCAAGCAAAATCTATCCGCCATGGTGGAGGAAACTTCCCTCCCCCTTCCCGACGAATCCGTGACCCGGGCGCTTGTGGCCCACGCCCTGGAAAACACCGAGCATGGTTGGCAGCTGCTCTCCGAAATCTGGCGCGTATTGGAGCCGGGCGGCCGGGTCATCTGCATCGTCCCCAACCGCAGCGGCCTGCTCGCGCATGTGGAAACCACCCCCTTCGGCCAGGGGCGCCCGTTCAGCCTGGGGCAGCTCAAGGCCATCCTGCGCGACAGCCAGCTCACCCCCTCCCGCCATGCAATGGCTGGATTTTTCGCCCCGTTTCATTCTAAGATGGCGCTGCGGATTTCCCGGGTATGCGAGCCACTGTTTTCCGTTCTCCTGCGCCCGCTTGGCGGGCTGATCGTCATGGAGGCGGAAAAACAGGTCTACGCCCTGCGCGCCAAGGGAAAACCGGAGAGAAAATACAAACCCATCCTGGTTCCGGCCGCACCGCAACCTGCGTTAACGCTGAATAGATCAACGAGTTATGGACAACAATAGCGCTGACGCCATCATTCAAGAATGCCGTAAGGAAATCGATCAGCTCGACGATCAGATTCTTGCTCTGTTTGCCAAACGATGCGAATTCGTCGCAAGGGTCGGAGAAGTAAAGAAAAACCTTCCCGGCACGCAATGCTTCATCCGCCCGGGCCGCGAGGCCTCCATGGTGCGCCGGGTGGTCAAGCAGGGCGCGGGTAAACTGCCCCGACAGACCATCGCCTCCATGTGGCGGATGCTGATCTCAGGTTCCATTCTGATAGAGCAGAATGTCTCCGTCGCCGCTTACGCGCCTGACGCCTGCCCGGATTACTTCTGGCTGAGCCGTGAGTATTTCGGCCCATTCACCCCGGTGCGCAAGCACCCGGCCATCAACCGCGTACTGGGCGACGTGATGGAAGGCGATTCCACCATCGGCCTGCTGCCCATGCCGCACGAGGCCGCCGCCGAAAACTGGTGGGTCACGCTCGCCCAGGGCGGCGAGGACTGGCCGCGCATTTTCGCCTGCGTACCTTTCCTGCATTCCGGGCGAGGCAACAAGCAGACGGTGCCTTCCGCCATCGCCATCGCCAAGCTGAAGCCGGAAAAAACCGGCAACGACGTTTCGCTCGTCGCCGTGAAAGCCGACGCCAACACCAGCCGCGGGCGACTGAGCGAAGGCTTCACCCGCTACGGGCTGGAAGCCAGCTGCCTCGCCACCGAAGAGGCGCTCGACAAGCGCCAGGATACCCGATGGCACCTGTTTGAGATCCCCGAATTCGTTTCTCCCGACTACGAATCCATGAAATCCTACGTGTCGGACATGGGCTCCAACATCCTGCAACTGCGCGTGCTGGGAGCCTATGCGGCACCGCTTAAAATCTCCTGATTGTTTTTATGCTTACTGTTCAACCCCACCATTATATTCTTGAAATCAAGCCCTATGTCGGCGGCAAGTCGAAAGCCGGGACAAAGCGCGTCATCAAGCTTTCCTCGAACGAAAACACCGCCGGCCCCTCGCCGAAAGTCATGGAGGCGATGGCAAACGCGGGAGAAAAGCTGTTCCGCTATCCTGACGGCACCTATCTCGAGCTGCGCGAAGCCATCGGCGGCGCGCATGGCATCGATCCCTCCCGGGTCGTCTGCGGCACGGGGTCGGATGAGATCATCGCCCTGCTGATCCACAGCTATGCCGGCCCCGGCGCGGAAGTGCTCTACAGCCAGCACGGCTTCTTGATGTACAGAATCTACGCGCAAAGCTTCGGCGCCACCCCTGTGAGCGCGCCCGAGAAAAACCTGCGCACCGATATACACTCCCTGCTGGCAGCGGTAACGCCAAAGACGAAGCTGGTTTTTGTCGCCAACCCGAACAATCCCACGGGAAGCTACATATCGAGGGAGGAGCTGCACGAACTGCGCGCCAAGCTTCGTCAGGACGTGCTGCTGGTGATTGATGCGGCTTACGCGGAATATGTGGACGATCCTTCCTTCAGCGCAGGCGACGAACTGGTGGCCGCGGGGAATACCGTGGTGCTGCGCACCTTCTCGAAAATCTACGGCATTTCCGCCCTGCGCCTGGGCTGGGGGCATTGCCCTCCGGCGGTCGCCGACGTGCTGAACCGCGCGCGCGGGCCGTTCAACGTCAATAATATCGCCGTGGCCTGCGGCATCGCGGCGGTGAAGGATCAGGAGTATGTCCGCCGCATGCGCGAGCAAACCATCGCCGAACGCGGGCGCGTCGCGGAACACTTGAACAAACTCGGCATCATTGTGCATCCAAGCGCCGCCAATTTCGTGCTGACGGAATTCGCCGAGACGGGAAAAACTGCTGCTGCGGCCAATGCTTTCCTTCTGGAACAGGGCATCATCGTGCGCGAAGTGATGGAGTATGGGCTTCCACGCCATCTGCGCATCACCATCGGCACCCGGCAGGAAAACGACGAGTTGCTGAAAGCGCTTTCGGATTTCATGGCCGCGTGAACTATCGCAGCATTGGCATCGTCGGCCTGGGAATGATCGGCAGCTCTCTGGCGCGCGCCGTAGCCGCGCATCATCCTTCCGCGACGCTCTTGGGCGATGACAGCGATCCGGACAGTCAGGCATTCTGCCTCGCGGAGTCCATTGTTCAGGGGCGCATCGACAGGCCGGTCGACCTGCTTTTCCTGGCCGTACCGCCCCAGGCCATGCTGCATGTGCTTGCGCAATACGAAACCCGCCTTACGCCGAACAGCGTAGTGAGCGACGTGGCATCCGTGAAGCGCGGAGTATTTGAAGGGATGGCACAGCGCTACCCCTCGCCTGCGTGGACATTCATCTCCAGTCACCCAATCGCCGGCAGCGAGCATGCCGGCCCGCGGGCGGGAAAGGCGGATCTCTTTCATGGCCGCAAACTGTACCTGACCCCTTACGGAAGTGTCTCGGACGATGCCGTCCGAAACCTGGGAACATTCTGGGAATCGCTGGGCGCGCATGTCGAGCCAGCGATGGATTGGCACACACACGACGCTCTTTTCGCCGCCATTTCACACTTACCGCATCTGCTGGCTTTCGCCGCCGCCTCCGCGCTGGGCAAACATGAAACAAAAGTTGAGCCCGCAAAGTGGGCGCGCCTGTGGCTGCGCATCGCTCATTCCGCGCCTGCGCTATGGGCAGATATCTTCTGGCAGAACAGGGAGTTTTTGACCGCGCTCACCGATGAATGCCGCATCCTTCTTGGCAACGCACGGCGCGAGGAGGCCAGGGACATTCGCCAACGCATGATTCCTTCGCGCCTCCAAACTGGCACGGATGAAAACGTGCCCCCCATACCGCTGCTTGGCCTGGCGCAATGCCTAGCGGCGGCGATGCTGCAGACCATTCGTCGCTTCGGCAACGCGCGGAGAATTTCCCTGGATGACAGCGGCGGTGCCGGGCTGGCCGACATCACTTCCGTCATGCTTCTGCCTGAAACCTTGCCCACGCCAACGATGATGGCCGCCCTTGCGGAAGAAATCAGCTTTGCCGTTTCCTTATTGAAAAAAGATATGCCGGAGTCTCTCCTGCACTGGTGCCGGGAGGCCCGCAACCATGCGGATTCCCTCACAAATGCCGAAAATCATTGATTTTCAGCACCTTTAAGCATCTTTCACAATAAATTCATTCTTTTCCGCTGATTAGCTGCTATAAAAGAATCATACAATTTTAGATAAATGCGAGGTTCCATGTCGCGCAAAGATGAAAACGGCATCGTCAATTTCTTCGTCACCGGTTGGCGCCTCGTGTCGCATCTGGTGATTCCGGCCCTCATCGGCGGTCTGGCCATGACCACCGTGTTTTACGGCCTTCCCGAAGCTATGGAGAAATTCTCGCGCGGCATGCCGCTCGACCTGGCCATCAGCACGGCGTACAGCGAATACTATGAATCGGTCATGAAGATGTATCAGCCCGGCGGAAAGTTCAAATTCGCCACCATCTCGCCTGCCATTCTTGGCGGCATCATTGGCGGATTTCTCTATGTGATCTTTGCCGGCAAATTCTGGAAGCGCCGTTATTAAGCGCTTATACTAGGGCTTATTCCCAAACCTCTGTTTCCATCTCGTTCTGCCCGCGATTCCCAGCGGCACCAGCATGGCCAGTGCCACAATCCAGCGGCGTGAGGGCTGTTCCCGTCCTTTTTCGACGCTGATTACTTCCTGGTCGAAATCAATGCCAGCCTGCTCGGCGGCGCTCTCGAACGCCACTTGAT
>JAFLCR010000173.1 GCA_017302755.1 Alphaproteobacteria bacterium | reverse complement strand
CGGCGGGCAGCGGGAATTCGTGCCGGTGCTGGCGCGTGCGGCGATTGCGGTCGGCGTGGCGGGCGTGTTTATGGAAACCCACCAAGACCCAGACAATGCCCCCAGCGACGGGCCGTGCATGGTGCGGCTAAATGAAATGGAAAGCTTGCTAACTAAGCTGGTTGCGTTAGATAAGCTGGCAAAATCTTAGGAAACGAGGAATTCTTATGTCCGATATCATCTCCGTCCACGCCCGCGAAATCCTGGATAGCCGGGGGAACCCCACCGTTGAGGTCGATGTGGAGCTGGAATGCGGGGCTTCGGGCCGGGCTGCCGTGCCGTCGGGGGCGTCCACGGGGTCGCTCGAGGCGCTGGAGCTGCGCGACGGGGATAAGAAGCGCTATCTCGGCAAGGGCGTGCTGAAAGCCGTGAACAACGTGAACGGCGAGATTGCCGACGCCATCACCGGGCTTGACGCGACGGACCAGCTGCATCTGGACGAAATCCTCATCACGCTCGACGGCACGCCCAATAAGGGCCGGCTCGGGGCCAACGCCATTCTCGGCGTCTCGCTCGCCACGGCGCGGGCGGCGGCGGAGGCGTGCGGGCTGCCGCTGTTCCAGTATCTCGGCGGGTCGTTCGCGCGCACGCTGCCGGTGCCGCTGATGAACATCATCAATGGCGGCGCGCATGCGGATAATCCTATCGATATCCAGGAATTCATGATCATGCCCGTGAGTGCGCCCACCATCGGCGACGCGGTGCGCATGGGCGCGGAAGTGTTCCATGCGCTGAAGAAGCGGCTCAAGGACGCGGGCCATAACACGGCGGTGGGCGACGAGGGCGGGTTTGCGCCGAATCTCAAATCCTCCGACGAGGCGCTGGCCTATATCATGAAGGCGATCGCCGACGCGGGGTATAAACCCGGCGAGGACATCGTGCTGGCGCTCGATGCGGCCTCCACGGAGTTCTACAAGAAAGGCAAGTATGTGCTCGAAGGCGAGGGCAAGACGCTCTCCGCTGACCAAATGGTGAAGTATTACGACGCGCTGGTGAGGAAATACCCCATCGTGTCCATCGAAGATGCCATGGCTGAAAACGATCACGCGGGATGGAAGCTTGCCACCGATGAGCTCGGCGGACGTATCCAGCTGGTGGGCGACGATCTCTTCGTCACCAATCCCGCGATTCTGGCCGAAGGCATCGAGAAGGGGCTCGCCAATGCGATTCTCGTGAAGGTCAACCAGATTGGCACGCTCTCCGAAACGCTGGAAGCCGTTGAGATGGCGCATAAGGCGGGGTATAAGGCGATTCTCTCGCACCGCAGCGGCGAAACCGAGGATTCCACGATTTCCCATATCGCGGTCGCCACCAATTGCGGGCAGATCAAGACCGGGTCGCTCTCGCGCTCCGACCGGCTCGCCAAGTACAACGAGCTGATCCGCATCGAGGAAATGCTGGACGATACGGGCCGCTATGCGGGGGTTTCCGCACTGCCAAAGGCCTGGCAGCAGGCGCTGAAGAAGCCGTCGGCGAAGAAGCGCAAGGCGGGGTAATCGCGCCACACTGCCACTTTTTTCGGCAGAGGAAGGTGTTGCAGGGTGGCATCGGCGTGCAGCTTGCGCTAAGATGGAACATCTTAACTGGATGTCCGCGTGCTGCTCATTCACACCGAAGAATTCCGTTTGCGCGATTACCTGTGGCCGGTGCTGTGCGTCATCGTGCTCATCTATTTCGGCTATCATGCGCTGAACGGTGATCGCGGAGTGTTTGCATTGCTGCGGCTTTCCCGCGAGCTGGAAGTCGCCGAAACCGAGCATGCCGCCCTTAAGGCGGAGAACGATAAAACCGAGCGCAAGGTGCTGCTCCTCAGGCCCGATTCCCTGGACCTCGACATGGCCGATGAGAAGGCCAGAATGCTGTTGGGGTATGTCGGAAAAGACGAGCTCGTTATCGAACGTCACTGATTCCTGCATAGCTGAAAAATCAACCCCCAGAAACACCAGGATTGCTGCGGCGCAGCGAGGATTTTAAGCCTCTCTAAACGTCCTTGTTTTATACTGAAAACTTAGTCATGCTCTTTGAATAGCCGCGCTCGCGGCGCATAGCTCAAAGGGAAATGGCAATGAGTCTTGCAGTGACGAAACGCTCCCAGGCGGTTTCAAAGACAAAGGGCGAATCAGGAGAGGTCATGGCGAAACCGGCGCAGTCCAAAGGTGTCATCAACCTGCCCAAGGGCGGAAAAAACGCGAAGGCCGACCCCAAGATCCTGCTTCAGTATTACTACGACATGCTGCTCATACGCCGCTTCGAGGAGAAGGCGGGGCAGCTTTACGGCATGGGCCTCATCGGCGGGTTCTGCCACCTCTATATCGGCCAGGAAGCGGTGGTGGTGGGCATCCAGCACGCGCTGAAGGAAGGCGACTGCGTGATCGCGGGCTATCGCGACCACGGGCACATGCTTGCCGCGGGCATGGAAGCCAACGGCATCATGGCGGAGCTGACCGGGCGCCGCGACGGCTATTCCAAGGGCAAGGGCGGCTCGATGCATATGTTCTCCCTGGAAAAGCGCTTCTTCGGCGGTCACGGCATCGTCGGCGCGCAGATTCCGCTCGGCGCGGGGCTGGCATTTGCCCTCAAATATAAGGAAACGGATAATGTCTGCGTGGCTTCGTGCGGTGATGGCGCAGTGAATCAGGGCCAGGTCTACGAAGCGTTTAACATGGCGGCGTTGTGGAAGCTGCCGGTGATCTTCGTGGTCGAGAATAACGGTTATGCGATGGGTACGTCAGTCGTGCGCGGCTCCGCGAGTCCGGATTTCTATCGCCGCGGCGAGCCGTGGGGCATTCCCGGGGTGCAGGTGAACGGCATGGACGTGCTCGAGGTTCGCAAGGCATCCGACGACGCGGTGGCGCATGTGCGCGCCGGCAAGGGGCCGATCCTGCTGGAGATGATGACCTACCGCTATCGCGGCCATTCAATGTCCGACCCGGCGAAATACCGCACCAAGGAAGAAGTCACCGAATACCGTGAAAAACGCGATCCGATCGATAATCTCCGCGCGTTTATCCTTGAAGGCAAGCACGCCGATGAGGAGGCGCTGAAGGCCATTGAGGCGAAGATCAAGGAAGTCGTCAACGAATCCGCCAGATTCGCCCAGGAATCGCCAGAGCCGGACGAGTCCGAGCTTTGGACGGACGTCATCATTACGGAATAACCAACATTGTCATCCCGGCGAAAGCCGGGATCCATGGCGAGGCATGTGCCCGTGTCGAGATGGATCCCGGCTTTCGCCGGGATGACAAATTGAGAGGATGCGAAGGATATGGCTACAGTAACCGTACGAGAAGCACTGCGCGACGCCATGGCGGAGGAAATGCGCCGCGACGCGGAAGTGTTTGTGATGGGCGAGGAAGTCGCCGAATACCAGGGTGCGTATAAAGTTACCCAGGGGCTGCTTCAGGAATTCGGGGCCAAGCGCGTGGTGGATACGCCGATCACGGAATACGGCTTCGCCGGCATCGGCGTGGGTGCCGCGTTCGGCGGCCTCAAGCCGATTATCGAGTTCATGACGTTTAACTTCGCCATGCAGGCGATCGACCAAATCGTGAGTTCTTCGGCGAAGACGCTGTATATGTCCGGCGGGCAGATCCGCTGCCCCATTGTGTTCCGCGGGCCCAACGGCGCGGCGGCGCGTGTGGCGGCGCAGCATTCGCAGTGCTTCGCCAGCTGGTATGGCCATGTGCCGGGGTTGAAGGTGCTGATGCCCTATGACGCGGAGGACGCGAAAGGGCTGCTGAAAGCCGCGATCCGCGATCCGAACCCGGTGGTGTTCCTGGAAAACGAGATCATGTATGGCCAGAGCTTCGAAGTGCCGGATGATTCGGATTTCGTGCTGCCGATCGGCAAGGCGAAGATCATGCGCGAAGGCACGGACGTGACCATCACTGCGTTTTCGCTGATGGTGCAGCACGCGCTCAAGGCCGCCGAGATGCTGGCGGCGGAGGGCATTAGCGCCGAGGTGATCAATTTGCGCACGATTCGCCCGCTGGACCGCGAAACCATCGTCAATTCGGTGAAGAAGACAAACCGCATCGTCAGCGTTGAGGAAGGCTGGCCCGCTTACGGCGTCGGCGCGGAGATCGCTGCGGTCATCATGGAAGAGGCGTTTGACGATTTGGACGCGCCGTTCATCCGCGTCCATGGCGCGGATGTGCCGACGCCTTATGCGGCGAATCTGGAGAAGCTTGCATTCCCGCAGGCAGAGAACATTGCCGAAGCCGCGCGTAAGGCGTGTTACCGCCATGCGTAAGGTCTTATTAATTACCGGAATGGTGTTGTTCGCTTCTGTAGCGCCGGCTTTTGCCGCGCAGGATTGCGATGCGCTTCTTGCGCGCACGCTGGAAGCGTTGGACAAGCACAATCGCTGCACTGAGGCGAAGGATTGCCAGCCGATCTATTTCTATAAATTCTACAGCTGTTCGCCCGATCCCGCCCACCCGCCCTATGTGCACGCAGGGTCGGACCAGAAGGTGTTGACGGCCTTGTA
>JAFLCR010000172.1 GCA_017302755.1 Alphaproteobacteria bacterium | reverse complement strand
GCGAGCGCCCGGAAGCGACGATCGTCGTCACCGGCTGCGCGGCGCAGATCCGCCCGGAAAGCTTCTCCGAAATGAAGGAAGTCGACATCGTTCTGGGCAACGATGAGAAAATGAAGGCCGAATCCTTCAATGCGTTTGCGGCGCTGAAGGCGCGCGGCGAAAAGGCGCTGGTGAACGATATCATGTCCGTGAAGGAAACCGCGCATCACCTTGTCTCCAGCATGGAGGGCAGGGCGCGGGCATTCATTCAAGTGCAGAACGGGTGCGATCACCGCTGCACGTTCTGCATTATTCCTTTCGGGCGAGGCCCAAGCCGCAGCGTGCCGGTGGGCGAGGTGGTGACGCAGGTAAGGAAGCTCGTGGAGGCGGGATTCAAGGAAATCGTGCTTACCGGCGTGGATGTCAGTGATTACGGCAAGGATTTGCCGGGCGCGCCGACGCTGGGGCAGATGATGCGCCGCGTGCTGGCGCTGGTCCCGGAATTGCCGCGCCTGCGTCTTTCCTCCATCGACGCGGCGGAAGTGGACAGCGATTTGCTCGACCTGCTGGCGAATGAGCCACGCCTGATGCCGCATCTTCACATCAGCATCCAAGCGGGTGACGATATGATCTTGAAGCGCATGAAGCGCCGCCATCTGCGCCAGGATGTTCTGGATTTCTGTCATCAGGTGCGAAACTTGCGTCCCGACGTGGTGTTTGGCGCGGACATCATCGCCGGTTTTCCCACCGAAACCGACGCCATGTTCGCCAATACGCGAGCGCTGGTGGAGGAGGCAGACATCACCTGGCTTCACGTGTTTCCGTTTTCCCCGCGCGAGGGAACGCCCGCCGCAAAGATGCCGCAAGTGGCGCGTGGCATCGTCAAGGAACGCGCGGCCATGCTTCGAGAAGCGGGAGAGCGTCAGGTGCGCGCTTACCTGATGTCTCAGGTGGGAAGGAAGGTTAATATTCTTGCGGAAACCTCGGAATCAGGGCGTACAGAAGGGTTTGCCCCGGCGCGTATGCGGCAAGGCTCTATTAAGGAAGGTGCGATTATTTCTACTGTAATACAGTCGATTGATGGCGATTTGCTGATTGCGGCGTAACCGCTAAAATTGTTTACATATTTTAATCTTTATTCATTCCTTATGCGGTATGATGCTCGGGTTGTGTTCAACCCCTCTAAAGAGACCGCGTTCTATGCCCCCTTATAGCTCCGCACCTACTTTTAAAAAAGAAACACACGAAACCGCGCAGCTCAATTTTGTTAAAAGCGGTGGCCGCATTCAGCATTTCGGCCACCATTCTGCGAAATTCCTTGCTCCGCAGGGAAGCAGGCCCGCATTCAGCGGGCGCGCAAGCGCCGCCATCGAGTCCATCGCATGGCAGCTCACCACTTCAAAATCTTGAGAGACAGGAGGTCATCATGGCAGTGGATATTTCAGGATTGGCGTCGGGAGGCGTCGTTAACTTCGTGCAATATGGGCCGGGCAACGGCTATTACCACAGCGGCGGGGCCGAAGCCGCCAAAACTGAGCAGATTACCAGCGATGCCGTAACGCTTTCCTCTAATGCCCAGGCGCTTGTCGCCGAGCAGAACAGCGCGGCCGAAGCGGCGCTGGACAGCAAAATCGCCAATGCGAACAATCCGGCCAATAAGGACGAGCTTTCTAAGATGCTCGACAAGAGTGATGAACTCAAAAAAACGGCGATGACCCAGCAGCTTCAGGCGAGCAGCCAGCAGAAGCAGAACGCCGCGCGCGGCGCCCTGGCCAATATCAACACCTGACAAGTTTCCCCCCAGGCAGCGCCCGTGTTCGTCACGGGCGCTTTTTTTTGCCCGCAATGCTGCTATAAGCAGCCGCATGACTGAAGAAGCACCTGTTGGCTGGCTGGCGCGTCTGCGCCAGGGACTATCGAAATCCTCCTCGAGGATTTCCGAGGGCGTGACCGCGATTTTTACCAAGAAAAAACTGGACGCCGAAACCCTGGACGAGCTGGAAGAACTGCTGATCGCGGCGGATCTGGGCCTGGAGGCTTCCGCCGCCGTCAGGGAGGCCGTGGCCCGCGGGCGCTTCGACAAGGAGATCGCCCCTGAGGAAATCCGTGAAGCGCTGGCCCAGGAAATTGCCGCCATGCTTGCGCCTTCCGCCACATCGTGGCAACCGGAGGGGGCGCCGCATGTGGCGATGATCGTCGGGGTGAACGGCAACGGCAAGACGACGACGGTCGGCAAGCTGGCGAACCGGCTTTCGCGCGAGGGTAAGAAAGTGGTCATCTGCGCTGCCGATACGTTCCGCGCCGCCGCCGTGGAACAATTGGCGATCTGGGCGGGCCGCGCGGGCTGCACGCTCATTCGCGGCGACGACAAGGCCGATCCGGCGAGCGTGGCCTACAAGGCGCTGGAAGAGGCAAGGGTGCAAGGCGCGGACGTGCTGCTGCTCGACACCGCCGGCCGCTTGCAGAATCAGAAAAATCTAATGGAAGAGCTGGCCAAGATTATCCGTGTGCTGCGCAAGCTCGACCCCTCGGCGCCGCACAGCGTGCTCCAGGTGCTCGATGCCACCACCGGCCAAAACGCCCACAGCCAAGTGGCGGCGTTCAAGGAAATGGTGGACGTCACCGGCCTGATCGTCACCAAGCTTGACGGCACGGCCAAGGCGGGCGTGGTGGTGGCGCTGGCAAAGAAATTCGGTCTGCCGGTGCATGCCATCGGCGTGGGAGAGGGCGTGGAGGATCTGCGGGCCTTCGACGCCCATGATTTCGCTCGCAATCTCGTAGGGTTGGAGCGGACCGGGGCTATCGCTTGACGGGCCGGGAACCGGCTGGTATAGCCAGCCCTCGTGGCTCGGTAGCTCAGCGGTAGAGCAGGGGAATCATAATCCCTTGGTCGGGGGTTCAAATCCCTCTCGAGCCACCATTTTTTCGCGCGGCGCAGGCATAGCGAAAACGTGTTGATTCTATGGAATCTGAAAATCCATCTCAGCTTTGTATAGGGTTGGATCAACCCCGGTCTTATAACCTGATTCAATTCAGCGACGTCAATCGTATCTGCTCCGGAGCCAGGCAGGATTGCACGCGGGAATATTGGAGGCTTGGGCTGGCCGTGATGATGGCGCTCAGCTTTTCATTCAATTCCTGCGCAATCTGCGCTGCCTCTTCGCATTTGGCGGCATTTTCCGGCCGCGCAGATGCCATCTCGGATTGCGCATCCTGCCGGGCCTGGTCGGCGAAATTAGTAAGCGCCCTGCCGAAATTGCCCAAGGCGTAATGCAGCAGGTAGCTGGGTTCGTCTTCGACCGGAACCGGAGCATTTTTCGAGTGCGTAGGAGCGGGAAGAGGCTCGTCCTGACTGATCAGCTCGATGACGGTGATGATAGCCGCAAGGGAGCGCCAATGCCAGCCGGCGGCATGCCGCGCATGTTCCTCCACGCCGGGATTTTCGCTGATACGGCAGAAATGCAGCGCGATGTGTTGAAGCTGATTGCGGCCAGTATCGTTGAAAAAAAGAAAATCCCTGGCCAGGCGGATCGATTGTTCGGAATAGGTGCTCATAGGTTCGCGGCGGAGAAAAAGTTCAGCAGATCTTAGATATTTTTCAAGACCTGGATATGACGTCTCCATGACAGTTTTGTGTCAAACTCTCAGCAAACCCCCGGTTTTTTAAAATCCTTTTCCAACTCTTTCGGTGGCTTGTTATGCCGCCTTGCGCAGCATGCCCATCTCCCGGCAGCTTTGAGCGCATTCACGGCATATGACGGCGCAGCGCTTCATGCGCTCATCCTCCATGGCTTCGCAGGACTCCGCGCAGGCTTCGCAGATCTCGGCGCAGGCGGCGCATTCATGCGCGTGGAGGGCAGAGCCACGGGTCATGAAATCGGCGGCGGTCTGGCAGGCCTGGATGCAGTCGGTCATGAGTTTCACATGCGCCTGCTCGACATGTTCCTCGCCTTTTTCCAGGCAGTATTGATAGAGTGTTTCCTGGCATTCGTGACGGCATTTCCAGCAAAGTTGAATGCAAGATTGGATTTGGCTGTTCAGGTTCATGGCGCGCTCCGTAAGTAGAAAGAAGGAACGGCCAACCTAAGAAGCATCCACCTAAAAATGCTATGCGAAAGCTTTTTTATGAGGCCTTCACCGCGAGCGCCTTGAGGCCGGGTTTCAGGGTGAACCAGAATTTCTTTATCCGGAAACCGTGCTGCTCCAGCAGCCGTTGCAGGGTACTTTTGGAATACCAGCAGACATGCTCCGGCGGCTTCACCTCGTTCCAGGAAATAAAATGCTTCGGCCGCAGGAAGTGACCGGCGTCGGGGGTGGTGATGAACACATGGCCGCCGGGCTTCGCCAGCTTTGCCATTGCCGCCGCGAAGCCGTGCATGTCCGGCACATGTTCGATCACCTCGCTGCAATAGAGAAGATCGAAGCGTCGTCCGGTTTTGGCGAAGGCTTCGGCGGTGGTGCAGACATAGTCGTTTTGAGGGAAGGAGATGCTGGCCGTAGTAACGGCGTCGTTATCGATTTCAATGCCCGTGGCATTGAACCCCTCGCGCCGCGCCGCTTCGGTGGCGTAGCCAAGATTGCAGCCGATATCCAGAAAGTCACTGCC
>JAFLCR010000171.1 GCA_017302755.1 Alphaproteobacteria bacterium | reverse complement strand
CGCCAGAGCCTTCGATGCCTTGTGCAAACTCTCGTTCCAGTCCGCCGCCGCTTTGCCGTCGGCGCCGTCGGTGATGTATTTCACCGCCGCGAAATCCACCTTCATCAGATGGCAGACCTTGGCCAGGGCGTAAGCTTCCATGTCGACGATCTCGTACATGCCGTTATGCCCGCCGACGGAGAAATTATCGCCCGTGCCGCAGACTGCCTCGGTCAAATCCTTGACCTGCCGCTTGTGCTGAATGGTGATGGGCACGTCGTCCTCGAACGGGGTCTGCCCGAGTTGGAACCCCACCGGCGTCACATCCATGTCCCGCTGCATGAATTTATGGCAGCTGACAAGCGCTCCCGCATCCAGCACCGGGCTTCCCGCCGTGCCAAGGTTCAGCACCATGCCCGGAAGCTTGCCTTTCTCCTTCAGCTCCGTCAGGCAGGCGGTGAGACAATACGCTGCGTTCACCTTGCCCACACCCGTATAGAGCACCGGAATCTTCCGCGCCTCGAACTCGCCCTGGCTTTCCATGGGCAGCGCCATCACGATCAGGGGAAGCGTCATGCGCCCTCCTTGTATTCCACGACCGTGCGAGCCTTCTGCCCCTTCCACTCAAAGCTGTTCAGGTAGGCAAGATTGATCAGCAGCGCGAAACCCACCACACTATGCCCGGTCTTTTCCGTCAGCTCCGCCGCCGCGGCGAGCGTACCGCCGGTGGCAAGCACGTCGTCGGCTATCAGCACCCTGCCCTTGCCATACTGCATCTCCAACGAATCGGTACCGTATTCCAGCCCGTAATCGACCTTCTCCTTCGGCCCTGGCAGCTTGCCGGGCTTGCGGATCTTGATGAATCCCTTGTGCCGCCGCGCCGCCAGCCCGGCGGCCAGAATGAAACCCCGGCTTTCGATGCCCGCCACGTAATCGATATTGTTCCATTCCTCCTGGGTGAACAGGCGCTCCATCTCCTGGATGGCGGTGGCGAAATGCTCCCTCAGCAGGGGCGAGATGTCGCGGAACATGATGCCTGGCTTCGGGAAGTCAGGCACGTCGCGGATATAGGCTTTGAGATCGGTCATGGTGGTTTTCCCAGGTTCAGCCTTTTTCTAGGCTCCCCGCCACCCGGCTGTAAAGTGGCATAAATACAGCCTCTTGGAAAAAATGTTATCTGTCATGTAGTTTTAACTTGCAATGGGGGGGGCTTTGCCTCAAATACCATCCCACAGATAAGAGATTATCTGGGTCATCTACTGGTTAGGAGGAAGCCATGGCTAACGCCGTTACTTCTTTCCAATTGGGGATAGACTTGGATCAAAGCCCAAGGACAGCCCAAGCGGAAACAACGGGTACGACCGTTTCTCGTACAGAGCAGAACGTTGTAGAATTACACCCCACCCGCGCTTCGGAGGCTGAAAAGTCCCTGTGGCCGTCATTCGACAACATAGACCAAGATGAAGCGAAGGATCACTTCATCACGCGCAACGGCATCAAGTTCGCCGGCACGCACCTGATCATCGACCTCTGGGGCGCGTCAAAGCTCGACGACCTCGCGGTCATGGAACAGGCCATGCGTGACTGCGTTACCGCCGCTGGTGCCACGCTCCTGCACATCCACCTGCACCACTTCACCCCGAACGGAGGCATCTCCGGCGTGGCCGTGCTGGCGGAATCGCATATCAGCGTGCACACTTGGCCCGAAAAAGGCTTCGCGGCCTTTGACGTGTTCATGTGTGGTGATGCGGAGCCGGAAAAAGCCATCCCCGTGCTGAAAGCTGCGTTCTCACCCGAAGGCGTGAATGTCGGCGAGCATCTGCGCGGCGTCATCAGCAAATAAATCTACAGTCCATCCTGCGACGCCACTCTGCATCTGCGGAGTGGCGTTTCTTCTCTCATCAACGGAGCAATCCATGTCCAGCGTCCCCGAATTCCTGAACGAAACCCTGTACGCCGAATGGGGCCAGCGCTTTCAGCAGACGAAAACGCTATTCTCCTTCGATACGGGCTTTCAGAAGCTGGTGATTTTCGAGAACCCTCTCTTCGGCCGCGTCATGGCGCTCGACGGCGTGATCCAGACGACCGAAAAGGACGAGTTCGTCTACCATGAAATGCTGACCCACGTTCCCATCCTGGCCCACGGCAAAGTGACGGACGTCCTGGTCATCGGCGGCGGCGACGGCGGCATCGTCCGCGAAGTGCTGCGCCACAAGAATATCAAGCACGTCACGATGGTCGAAATCGACCCCGCCGTCGTGGAGATGAGTAAAAAGCACCTCCCCAACCACTCCGCTGGCGCCTTCGAAGACCCGCGCCTGAAGCTGGAATACATGGACGGCGCCAAATTCGTGGCCGAAACCGAGAAGCGCTACGACGTCATCATCACCGACTCGACCGACCCCATCGGCCCCGGCGAAGCCCTCTTCACCCACGACTACTACGCCCAGTGCAAGCGCTGCCTGAAGGACGGCGGCGTGCTGGTGACGCAGAACGGCGTCGGCTTCATGCAGCTTTCCGAAACCCAGGACACGTACCGCCGCCAGAGCCCCATCTTCAAGGACGCGGGCTTCTACGTGGCCGCCGTGCCGACCTATGTCGGCGGCAACATGCACCTTGCCTGGGCAACGGATAACGCGACGCTACGCACCCAGCCCGTGGAAGAAATCCGCCAGCGTTTCCAGGCCGCAGGCTTCAAGACGCGCTACTACACCCCTGAAGTGCACGTGGCCGCCTTCGCCCTGCCGCAATACGTGCTGGATGCTCTGAAAGAAGTAGAACTCGCCGCGGCGGCTTAACTCTTTAGGCGGGTTTTTTGGGGTTGCTCCAGCCCCGGCACAGGATCGGCTGAAGAGCCTTGGGCTTGTTGCGCTTTTGCAAGAGCTTCGTCCATGTTATCCGAAAAAAATGCCGCACTTTTTACGAGCGAATCAATAAGCGGCATTTTTTTATCCATTTGATGCTGAAAAAGGTGGTCCTTTTCTTGATTCCAGATTGGGTTGCTGAAAAAGTCACAGGTCTTCTGCACCAGTCCTCGCCACTGCTCGATAAGCACATCCAGAGCGGAAGTTTGATCCTCGCCTCCGGTCAACCACGTCGTTTGCATCAGATCCGAAAGTTCCCGAAGCTTTGAATAAGCGTTAATCAATTTACGCTGAACTAAGCCCATCGTATCCAGGCACTCGCGCAAATCCTGCCAAGGTTTGGGCTCAAACCAATGCCTGGCATTGATTGCCTCCACGTCACTTTCAAGCGTGACGGTCACTCTGCCATAGCTAGAAACCATTTCCTCAAGTAGGGCCGGAGAACGATCGCTGAAACGGATGCACTGCACCGCCAGCTCAAGCAGAACATCGTTTGACGCTTCCAGAAAAACAGGAAGATTCAGCCTCAGTCGCTCATGATTCCCATCTCGAAGGTTGTAACCAATCACAGCATCAGCGGTGAGCAGGTTTTGCAGGCGGCGATACCCTTCATCTGAGAGAACCTGCTTTACAGGCCAGCCTTCGTAATGCAGAGCTGTCAACGCCCGCGCATCTTCCTCCACTGCCCGGTACGCCTGTCTGTAAATTTCCATAGCACTCGCAAGTGCTGGATTGCCCCTAAAACCAGGCAAAAACTCTTCGATCTGGGCCAGACGCATCGCCAAACAGCGAGATAGCGCCCCCACACTGGCAAGAGCCATTTCCTCGCTGAAGGGTTGTAAAAACATACTCTGAACTACAGTCATCCTGCCGCTGCATTTGCTTACAGCAGCTTACCCCTGCAATGTGACTGTTTCTTGACGGCAGCCGCCCCTTACCACCTTACAGCGATTAAAGCCTGATCCGCACCTTGCCGATGCGCCGGGGTTCGGCGCTCAGAATATCGAGTGAAAACCCTTTCGGATGAATCATGCTCTCGCCTTCATCCGGCACGCGGCCAAGCAGGGCGAAGATCATGCCGCCGAGGGTGTGGTAATCCGGCTCCTCGCCGTTCACGGCCACGGAGGTTTTCAACACGTCCTCCAGCTTCTCAAGCTCCACCCGCGCATCAGCTTCGAATACGCCGGGTGAGATCTCCGCGATCTGGGCCTCTTCCTCGGCGTCATCATGTTCATCCTGAATCTCACCGACGATCTCTTCGAAAATATCCTCGAGCGACACCAGCCCGTCCGTGCCGCCGTACTCATCGACCACCAGCGCCAGATGGGTGCCGGATTTGCGCATCCTCACCAGCAGGTCCACCACCTTCATCGAAGGCGGCACCACCACCAGCTCGCGCATGACCTGCGAGACACGAAACGCCTCCGGCTTGGCGAAATGCTTGAACAGATCCTTCACATGGATAAAGCCGATGATGTCGTCGAGATTTTCCTTGTAGACCGGCAGGCGCGTATGCTCGCTCTCCGCGATGGCGGCCTGAATGTCGGCGAGCGTCGCCCCGTGTTGCACCGCAACAATATTGGCGCGCGGGGTCATGATGTCCCCCACTTTCGTGGTGCCGAGCGACAGGGCGTTCTGCAGGATGGCCTTTTCCTCGGGGCTGATCGGCGCGTCATGGGCGATATCCGCCTCCATGATTTCCTCGAGCGCGTCGCGCAGCGAACTCTCCCCGTCCTTATGGCCGAGGCT
>JAFLCR010000170.1 GCA_017302755.1 Alphaproteobacteria bacterium | reverse complement strand
GATGTTGTCATTCTTCAGGCAGTTCGCGGAACGCACGGAAAGCTCCAGTTCGTCCACCTTCTTGAGAAGGTTCGGGTTGAATTTGAGCTCCTCGCGGTCCTGCGTGCGGTCTTCCGACTGCACGTCCTCGAAGTTGATGAAGAGCTGCAGCTGATCCTGGATGATGCGGGCAGCGAGCGCCACGGCGTCTTCCGGGGTCACGGTGCCGTCAGTTTCCACGGTCAGCGAGAGCTTGTCATAGTCCGTCACCTGGCCGACGCGGCTATTTTCAACCTTGTAGGCCACCTTCTTCACGGGGCTGAAGAGCGAATCGATGGGGATGAGGCCGATTGGCGCGTCGTTGGGGCGGTTCTGCGCGGCGGGGATATAGCCCTTGCCGGTTTCCACCGTGAACTCCATGTTCAGCGTCGCACCTTTGTCGAGCGTGCAGAGCACAAGATCCTTGTTGATGATCTCGAGATCAGAGCCGGTTTCGATCATGCCCGCAGTCACTTCGCAGGGGCCAGTGGCCTTGAGGTACATGCGCTTCTTATCTGTCGAATGGGCACGGATGGCGAGCATCTTGATGTTCAAGATGATGTCCGTCACGTCTTCGCGCACGCCGTGGATTGAGGAGAACTCATGCAGCACATTGTCGATCTTCACGGTCGTCACCGCGGCGCCCTGAAGCGAGGACAGCAGCACGCGGCGCAGCACGTTGCCAAGCGTCGTCGCGAAGCCGCGCTCAAGCGGTTCGGCGACGATGGTCGCCTGCTTGCTAGCGCTCTTCGCGGGCACGATGTCCAGCTTTTCGGGTTTAATCAGTGCCTGCCAGTTCTTGCTCAAAATCGCCATTGTTGGCCCTCTAGTTCGGTGTTCGTTGCAACGAAATATGTATTAGACGCGGCGGCGCTTCGGGGGACGGCAGCCATTGTGCGGGATGGGCGTCACGTCCTTGATGACCGTCACGCTGAAGCCGATCGCCTGCAGCGCGCGCAGCGCGGACTCGCGACCGGAGCCGGGACCCTTCACTTCGACGGCCAGCGTCTTCATGCCGTGTTCCTGAGCCTTGCGGCCAGCGTTGTCGGCGGCGACCTGCGCGGCGTAGGGGGTGCTTTTGCGCGAACCCTTGAAGCCGTGATGGCCGGCGGACGACCATGCCACGGTGTTGCCCTGCATGTCGGTGATCGTGACGATCGTGTTGTTGAAGGTGGAGTTGATGTGCGCCTTGCCTTCGGTGATGTTCTTGCGCTCACGGCGCTTGATTTTGCCTGCTGCGGCTTCTTTGGACATGGTTCCCTCTTACTTCTTCTTGCCGGCGATGGCCTTGGCCTTGCCCTTGCGGGTACGGGCGTTGGTATGGGTGCGCTGGCCGCGGACGGGCAGCTTCTTGCGGTGGCGCAGGCCACGGTAGCAGCCAAGATCCATGAGGCGCTTGATGTTCATGGAGACTTCGCGGCGCAGATCGCCTTCCACGGTGTAGTCGCGGTCGATGATTTCGCGAACGCGGATCACTTCGTCATCCGTCAACTGATGGACGCGCTTCGAGCCGGTGATGCCGGCCTTTTCCAAAATTTCTACGGATTTCACCCTTCCGATCCCATGAATATAGGTCAGCGCGATATCGATGCGCTTGGCGGAAGGAATGTTTACACCGGCGATACGTGCCACGAACGGCCTCCTCTACGCAAATTTGCGGTCAAAATGATGGTTTTCCCAGCCGTTAGGGGCGGGATATGCCAAAAGAGTGCGGATATTAGGCGCTTTCAGCATGTTGTCAACATTATTTCCGGGCACTCGCGGCCGCGGGTTGCTTTTTTCCGATAATAGCCTCCAACTGCTTGGAAACCATAGAAATATCCAGCATGCCATCCACGGAAAGCAGAATGCCCTTCTGGGTATAATAAGGCAGTAATGGGGCCGTCTGGGCGTGATAGGCCTTGAGGCGGTTCACCACCGTCTCCTCACTATCGTCCTTGCGGCGCACGAACTCGCTGGAGCCGCATGCGTCACAGATGCCCGCCTGCTTGGGGGGGCTGAAGGTTTCGTGATAGCCCGCGCCGCACTTGCCGCAGGAAAAGCGTCCCGTAATGCGCTTCACCAGCGCGGCGTCGTCCACTTTCAGTTCAACCACGTAGTCGAGGCTCGCCTTTTCGGCAGCCAGCATCTTGTCCAGCGCCTCGGCCTGGGCCACAGTGCGGGGGAACCCGTCGAGGATAAAGCCGTTTTTGCAGTCATCCTCTTTGATCCGTTCGCGGATCATGGCGATGATGATGTCGTCAGGCACCAGTTCGCCGCGGGTCATGATGTCCTGAACCTTCTTGCCGAGCGGGGTGCCCTCGGATACTTCGGCGCGCAGCATGTCGCCGGTAGAAAGCTTGGCAAGATTGAACATGTCCTGAAGCATCTTGGCCTGGGTGCCCTTTCCGGCGCCCGGCGGACCTAGGAGAATGATGTTCATGCCTTCCTGCCCTTCAGCTTTGCCTTGCGGATGAGTCCTTCATACTGATGGGCGAAGAGATGCGATTGGATCTGCGTCACCGTATCCATGGTGACGTTCACCACGATCAGCAAGCTGGTGCCGCCGAGGTAGAACGGCACGGAATATTTGGAAATCAGGAATTCGGGCAGCACGCAGATGGCGGCCATGTAGAGCGCGCCGACCAGCGTGAGGCGGGAGAGCACGTAGTCGAGATATTCCGCTGTCGGCGTGCCGGGGCGGATGCCGGGAATGAAGCCGCCGTATTTCTTGAGGTTCTCCGCTGTGTCGCTGGGGTTGAACACCACCGCCGTGTAGAAGAAGGCGAAGAAGACGATCGCCGCCACGAAGAACACCATGTACAGCGGCTGGCCGTGGGCCAGGTAGGTGCTGGTGAGGCGCAGCCATTCCGGCACCTCGCCGTGGCTGAAGCCGGCAATGGTTGCAGGAAACAGGAGAATGGAACTGGCGAAGATCGGCGGGATCACGCCGGCCATGTTGAGCTTCAGCGGCAGGTGCGAGGAATCACCGCCGTAGAGCTTGTTGCCCACCTGGCGCTTGGGATATTGCACGATGATACGGCGCTGAGCGCGCTCCACATACACGATGCACCACACCATGATCGACGCGATGGCGATGATAGCCAGGATCAACTCGGTGGACATGGCGCCGGTGCGTCCCATTTCGAACATGTGAGCCAGAGCATTGGGAAGCTCTGCCACGATACCGGCAAAGATGATCAGCGAAATGCCGTTGCCGATGCCACGGGTGGTGATCTGCTCGCCGAGCCACATCAGGAACATGGTGCCGCCAACCAGCGTAATCACGGTGGTGGCGCGGAAGAACATGCCAGGCTCAATGACCGCGCCGCCGGAGGCGCCGCTCATGCCTTCCAGGCCCAGCGCGATGCCATAGCCCTGAAATGCGGCCAGGAAGACCGTGGCGATGCGGGTATATTGGTTGATCTTGCGGCGTCCAGAATCGCCTTCCTTCTTCAGCGCCTCCAGGTTCTTGGAGACAACCGTCATCAGCTGCATGATGATCGAGGCCGAGATGTATGGCATGATCGCCAGGGCGAAGATCGTCATACGGCCAAGCGCACCGCCTGAGAACATGTTGAACATGCCCAGGATGCCGCCTGAGTTCTGCTTGAAAATCTCGGCCAGGATGTGAGGGTCGATGCCGGGGAGCGGAATGTACGTGCCGATACGGTAGACGACCAGCGCGCCGAGCACGAACCATAGCCTCGCTTTCAGTTCCGACGCCTTGGAAAAGACGTTCAGATTGATGCTTGAGGCCAGGCGTTCGGCGGCTGAAGTCATGTCGGCAGTTATCCCAAAATCGAAGTTAGAAGATGGCGTGAACCACGCTCTTCCGCAAGGCTTGCGTGCTTAAAAATTAAGCGGCAGCTTCTTCAGTCACGAGCACGGTCACGGAACCACCAGCCTTTTCGACCGCGGCGATCGCGGCCTTGGAGGCCTTGTCAACCGAAATCTTCAGCTTCGTTTTGAGCTCGCCCTTGGCCAGCAGCTTCAGCGGCAGGCTACCCTTCAGCAGGCCAAGCTTCTGCAGGGACTCGGAGGTCACTTCCGCGTCGGCCTTGATGCGCTTCGCATCCACGAAACGCTGGAGGTCGCCGGTGTTGATCACCGCGTATTCCGTGCGGAAGATATTGCTGAAGCCGCGCTTGGGCAGGCGGCGATGGATCGGCATCTGGCCACCTTCGAAGCCGTTGATGGCGACGCCGGTGCGGGCCGTCTGGCCTTTGCCGCCACGGCCGCAGGTCTTGCCTTTGCCGGAGCCAATGCCACGGCCAACGCGCATGCGACGCTTACGGGCGCCTTCGTTGTCTTTAATCGTGTTCAACATGACGATTTCCTATTCTTAAGAAGCCTGTTCGACTTTGACCAGGTGTTGGACTTTATAGATCATGCCGCGCACCGCCGGAGTATCCTCCAGCACGCGCGAGCGATGCAGCTTGTTAAGGCCCAGGCCTTTCAGGTTTTCCTGCTGCTTGGGCACGCGGCCGATGGGGCTGCCGATCTGGGTGACCTTGATCTTCTTGCCGGATTTTTCAGCAGGCGCCTTCTTGGGTGCGGCAGCTTTTTCAGCCTTGGGAGCAGCTTCCTTCTTGGGCGCGGCAGGCTTTTCAGCTTTCAGCGCCTTGGGAGCGGCTTCCTTTTTTGCCTTGGGGGCGGTTTCTTTCTTCTCGGTCATGACTCTTACGCCTCCGCCGTGTCTTGCTGCTTGCCTT
>JAFLCR010000017.1:16467-19111 GCA_017302755.1 Alphaproteobacteria bacterium | reverse complement strand
TGTGGATGATGCGGAATTCAATGTCATCATGCTTCAGGAAGTGCTTGGCTCGCGGGGGTTCCGCAACTGCATGAAGGCGCTGGACGGGGAGAAAGCCCTGGAAATGACGCTGGCGCACAAGCCGGATATCGTCATCCTCGACCTCATGATGCCCGGCATGAACGGCTACGAATATTGCCGCCGCATTCGCAGGATGGCCGAGTTCGACGACATGCCGATCTTGGTGCTCACCATGCTCAAGGAACCGCAGGAGCGCGCCCGCGCTTTCGACGCCGGCGCCAGCGACCTCGTCAACAAGCCCGTGCACGTGGATGAGTTGCTGGCCCGGGTGACGCTGCACCTTCGCCGCAAATTCAGCATGGGCAAGCTCAACCGCTACCGCGAGGAGAATGAGCAGGAGTTGAAAGCCGCCCGGAAAATGCAGGATATGCTCCTTCCCGGCGCCGAGACGATCCGCGACGCTGAGCAGCGCCATGGGTTGACGATCTATTCCCACAGCGCGCCCTGCGCCAATATCGGTGGCGATTTCTGGGGCATGCTGGAGCTTTCGCCGCATGAGCTGGCGTTGTTCATGGTGGATTTCTCCGGCCACGGCGTTACCGCGGCGCTCAACACATTCCGCCTGCACGCCATCATCATGGAGCTGAAACAGCGCATGGCCGACCCCGGCCTGTTCCTGACCACCCTCAACGAGCGGCTTAGCGTGCTGCTGGGGGCGGAACAATTCGCCACCATGTTCTGCGGCGTGCTCGATGCGACGGCTGATACGCTGCGCTACGCGGCGGCTGGGTCGCCGCCGCCCTTGATTATTTCCGAAGGCGGCGCCTCGGCCTATACGCTGGACTGCAGAGGGGTTCCCCTTGGGGTGCGTTCATCGCAGCGCTATGCGACGCGGGAAGTGCCGTTTGAGCGGGGCGACTCTCTGCTGCTTTTCAGCGACGCGCTTCTCGAAGGGGTGAATGAAACCTTCCAGCCGTTCGAGGATCACTTCTTCTCGGCCTATTCCTGGCCGTGCAAGGAACCCTCGCAGGTGTTCCAGTCGCTGATCGCGGATTTTTACCAACATACGGGCGGCGTGGTCGCCGACGACCTCACCGTGAATCTTTATTTCAGGAATCCTTGACCCACTGTTCGGGATCGGTGGAAATACCGAGATCCCGCAACGCTTCCTGCAGCACTTCGGACATGCCCTTCACGGTGATGCTGGTGCCTTCTTCGTGCATGTGCCTTGAAAACGCCAACAGCACCTGGATGCCCGGCGTGCCGATATGCGTGACGCCGGAAGCGTCCAACGTGGTTGGGCGTGCGCGCAACAGCTCGTCTCGCAGCGAGGCGGCGTTTTCGGCGGTGAGGGTGGGGGGAAGAGAGTAGGCGGATGGGCGCGGCATGGCAGTCTCTGAAGCGAATTACCGGAAGTATAATCAACTTATGGTTTAATAGCCATCATATTTTTTTAGAATAAACAGATAGGCTATGACCTTCTTCCCGCTTTATGCTATGACATAGCCCATGCCCAAGAAGAAAGCCCCTTCGCCCGAAAAATATCCCGGTTTGATGCGCCTGATCCACTGGCTCATGGCGCTGCTGCTGCTAGGCATGATTGCCTTCGGTTACTGGATGGTGGGCCTGCCGAAAGATCACCCGCAACGCATGGAGATGTACGACCTGCACAAATCCGTGGGCGTGTTGCTGCTGGCGCTCGTGGTGTTGCGCTTCCTGGTGCGGCTGGCTTCCAGCGTTCCGGAATTGCCGGAGGGCTTGGCGGCGAGTGAGAAAAAGCTCGCAAAAGCCGCGCATATTGTACTGTACGTGCTGATGTTCGCCGTGCCGCTTTCGGGAGTGGTTATGTCCTGCGCGGCGGGATACGGCGTGAAATTCTTCGGCTTCCCGCTTCCCAACCCGTTAGAGAAGAATCTGCCCATGGCGGGACTGGCGAATGGCATCCATGAAATAATTCCCTACGCGCTGCTCGGCTTGGTGGCGCTTCACGTTGCCGGCGCGCTCAAGCACCGCTTTGTCGATAAGCAGAACGACGTGCTTGGCCGCATGCTGTAGTTTGTCATCCTGACGAAAGCCGGGATCCATGGTTATCCAGGCATGGTGTAAGGGTTGCAATAAATCCTAGTTGGCATCTCTAAAAGGCATTGTTGAATAAATATAGGTTATCTCCCTCCCCCTTAGAGGGGGAGGGTTGGGGTGGGGGTTGGTAACGACACATCGTTCCTTGATAACCCCCCTCCCAACCTCCCCCCTCAAGGGGGGAGGAGTGAAAAAGACGGCTATATTTATTCAACAATGCCTTTTAGAGATGCTCAATTTGCAGGGATGGCGGCTTACTTCATCTTTCCTTTAAGCCGGTACACATAACCGATGATCTCGGCCACGGCTTTGTAGTGCTCGAAAGGAATTTCCTCGTCCACGTCCACGGCCTCGAAGAGCGTGCGGGCGAGCGGCGGGTTCTCGACGATGGGGATATCGTGCTCTTTGGCGATTTCGCGGATTTTAAGGGCAAGGTTGTCCTGCCCTTTGGCCACCACCAGCGGCGCGCCCATCTTGCCGGTTTCGTATTTGAGCGCCACGGCGAAGTGGGTCGGGTTGGTGATGACCACGTCGGCCGTAGGCACGGCGGCCATCATGCGCTTTC
>JAFLCR010000017.1:9389-16457 GCA_017302755.1 Alphaproteobacteria bacterium | reverse complement strand
ACGAATCTGCCGCAGGCGTTGCTTGATGTGCGGATCGCCTTCCTGCTGCTTGTGCTCGTCCTTGAGTTCCTGACGGCTCATGCGCATCGAGCGCAGAAACTCGAGTTTCTGGTAGCCGAAATCCAGCGCCGCGATCAGGAACATGACGACACATACCGCAATCAGCATATTCTTGGTTTCGGTGAATAGAAACGCCAGGATGCCGGTGGTGCCTTTGAGCGGCATCATGCCGAGATGAGCCATGTCGGGCATGATGGCGTACACGGCGATCGCCCCGATCACGCTGATCTTGATCAGCCCTTTCAGAAACTCCACCAGCGACCGCTGGGAAAAGAGGCGCTTTAGTCCCTTGAGCGGCGAGATCTTTTCCAGCTTGGGCATGATCGGCTCGCTGGAGAAGATCACGCCGTTCTGCAAGAGCGCGGCGGCGATGGCGGCGATGGCGGCGGCCAGGCACGGCGCCAACAGCACCAGGCCCATGCTGGTGACGGTGTGCCACATGACTTCGTGAAACCCGCCCCGGTCCATGGAATAGAGGTGCGGGCTTTCGATGAAGCCGCGCATCGTCGCGAAGACGCTGCGGAACATGAAGGGCGCCAGCCATGCCAGGCAGAGCGTCAGCGCGAACAGCATCAGGAAATTGGCGATCTCGCGCGAATAGGCGACCTGGCCCTTTTCCAACGCCTCTTCCAGGCGCCGGTGACTGGGTTCTTCTGTTTTCTGGGAATCGTCCTGTTCTTCGGCCACGGTTTATCCTAGGGGATGAATCCGCCCACTGTATTCTCAAAATGCTGGGTAAACAACAGCATCATGCCCGTGAGGGTCACGATCAGGGTGAAGAAGGTCAACAGCAGCTGCATGGGCACGATCACGAAAAACACCTGCATCTGCGGCATGAGGCGGCCCAGCACGCCGGCGATGGCGTAAAGCAGCACGCTTACCGCCACGATCGGCCCGGCGAGCGAGAAAGCGACCGCGAAGCTGCTGCTGAGCAGGGTGCTCAGGTACGCCGCGAAATCCCCCAGTGGCGGCGCGGCGCCGGGCGGGAACACGCCGTACGTCTCCACCACGCCACGCAGCATCAAGTGATGAAGGTTGAGCGTCACCATGATGGTAAGCGCGACCATGCTCAGGAAATTGCCGACGGCGGTACCCTGGGTGCCCTGGCTGGGGTCGAAGAGCACGGCGGCGGCAAGGCTCGACTGCATGGCGATGATCATGCCCGCCGTGTGCAGGCAGCTGAAGATCATGCGGCAGAGGAAGCCGAAAAAAATCCCGGTGACGATTTCACTGGAGATGATGACGGCAAGCACCGCCGGGTTACCTGGCATTTTGGGGATGCTGTCCGCAATCACCGGCGCGACGATAAGACTGATGAAAATGCCCAGAAGCAGGCGCACGCGGATCGGCACGTTGAACTCGCCGATGCCGGGCATCAGCATCATGGCCGAGCCGATGCGGCAGAACACCATGAACACCGCATGCAGCTGAGCGATGATGTATGCCTCGAGCACGCGCTTACTCCGTCTGGATAATGCGCTGGGCCATGCGTTCGTTGAGATCCCGAAGCGAGGTGTAGATGAACGGCAGCAGCAGCAGCAGCGACATGAAGATGGCAAGCATCTTCGGCACAAAGGAAAGCGTCATTTCCTGAATCTGCGTCAGCGCCTGGAACAGCGAGATGATGAGGCCGACGATCAGCGCGATCAGCATCAGCGGTGCCGACACTTTCACCAGAACCCAGAGGGCATCCTTCGCGACGTCGATGGCTTGAAGCTCATTCATGGACGACAGCTTACCGCTTTGCACTGGATGCCGCAATGCGCCAGAATGTCATCCCGGCATGCCTTAGATGGGCATGCGCATGATTTCGTTATAGGCGTTGATCACCTTGTCGCGCACTGCGACCACGGTTTGCAGCGCCAGCTCCGCGTTGGCAACCGCGGTCACCACCTCGTGCATCTGCGCTTTCTTGGCGAGCGCCGCGGCGCTCTGGCTTTCGCCCACATAGCCGGCCTTGACCGCCCTGTCGATGGCCGTGCCGAGCAACTCGGGGAAAGAGGGCTGGAAAGTTTTGGAAAGCCCTTCGGGCTTTGCCATCGTCATGCCTGGCGTGGGGATGCCGCCCGTCTTGGCGGTGGCGGCATAAGCGTTAGCGGCATGTTGAACGGAAGCAACCATGGATCAGTTTCCTAGCGCAGCAGGTTGATGGTTTGCATGAGCATGTTCTTGGCGGTGGACACGGACTGGAGATTGGCCTCGTAGCTGGACTGGGCCTCTTTCATGTCCACCATCTCGATCATGGTATTGACGTTGGGATAAAGTACATATCCCTCATTATCCGCCGCCGGATGGCCCGGCTCGTAGGCTTTGCGGAAGGCGGAAGTATCGAAACCGCGCTTATGCACGCGCACTTTCTCGACGCCCAGCTCCCGGTCAAAATAATTCTTGAACGTAAGAACCTTGCGGCGATACGGCTCGCCCCCCGGCACATTGCTGGTGGAGTCGGCGTTCGCGAGGTTTTCGGAGACGGTGCGCAGGCGGTCGCTTTGCGATTTCATGCCCGATGCGCCGATATACAGGGAATTATACAGGTCCATCGTTATGCCCCGCCGCTGTTGCCGAGGGCAATTTTAAACATCGCCACGGTCTTGTGATAGAGGTTGGTGGTGGTCTGGAAATCGACCGTGTTCTCGGCCATCTTCGCCGATTGCTCTTCCAGCGAGACGTTGTTCTTCACTGGCGTGGTTTCATACGTTTTCTTCTGCTTGAGCTCGCGGAAATGGGGGCTCAGATCGCGCATGCCGGCGCTGTGCTGCGGTGCCGTGGCGCGCAGGGCGAGGCGGCGGGCTTCCGCCTGGGCAAGCTTCTCGAAATCGAGTTTTTTCAGCTCGCGCGCCTTGTAGCCGGGCGTGTTGGCGTTGGAGATATTCTGCGAGATGACGTCCTGCCTCTCGCTGAGATAGGCCATGCTCGTCTTCATCATGGCCATGAGGCGAATCTGAGAATAATCCATAAGTCCAAACCTACTACATGTAGCCAGCACAGTATACGCTTTCCTGGCCGGAAGTAAAACCAAATCAGACAAGGGCATGCGTCGTAAATCACATTGCCAAAAGCTTAAATTCCGATACTCTCCGTAGTCTATAATCTGTCACGAACCCCGCCCATGCTCTATTTGAACCGGAAAGTCGGCCAATCCATCATCATTAACAACACGATTGAACTGACCCTGGTGGAGGTGAAGGGCAAGACGGCGAAGATCGGCTTCGTGTTCCCGCCCGGCAGCTCGGTGTTGCGCAAGGAAATCCACGACAAGATCCTGCAGGAAAACCTGGCGGCGGCCACCGGCGGCGCCGACATGCTCGAGGATTGGGACGAGCCCGGCGAGAAGCCATGAACGCCCGTCCGCCTGGGGATAAAGAAACTAAAGCCGTTGCCCTCGAATACGCGCGCGGGCAGGATCCCGCCCCGAAAGTGGTGGCTTCCGGCAAAGGGCTGATCGCGGAAAAGATCATCGAGATCGCCCAAGCCCACGGCGTCAAGGTGCGCGAGGATGCGGATCTGGTGGAAATTCTTTCCACGCTGGAGATTAACGCCTTCATCCCGCTGGAGGCCTACGCGGCGGTGGCGGAAATTCTCAGTTACGTGTACCGTGCCAATGCCAGCTACTCGCAGCGGCAGGAGGGAAAGCATGATTAAGTTTGAGCAGGAAGGAGCCGTCAGCCCGCCGCGCACGGCGGCGCGCCATGTGAGCAGCGAAGCTGTGCAGCGGGCGCAAACGAACAAGCGAGGCATATCATGACGAAGCCCAAGAACCAGGACGCCGAGCCCCTGATGCAGGAAGTGCGGGCGGTCATCCGCGGTTACGCCGAAGCCCTGAGCAAGGGCGAGGAAGTGAATATCCAGGGGCTGGATACGCTGATTTCCCAGCTTTCCGGTTTTGTGCTAGCCTTGCCGAAGGAGCAGGCTGCCGCCATGCAGGCGCCGCTGGAGGAACTGGTGAAGGAACTGGACGCGCTGGAAAGCGAGCTGAAACGCCAGCGCGACCAGGTGGCCAACCAACTGGCCGACATCGACAAGAAGCGCAAGGCGAGCGCCGCCTATTCGCGCAGCGATACGCTCACGCCCAAACCCAAATCCGCCAAAACCCAGACCAAGGAAGAAAGCGAGCCGTAACCCGCCATGGAAACGGTCAGCCTTTTTCGCGTCGTGCTTTCCCTGCTGTTCGTGCTCGGCCTCATCGGCCTCAGCGCGCTGCTCCTGCGCAAGCTGGCGCAGATGCAGGGATGGGGTGCGCCCAGAACAGGGCAGCCGCGGCGGCTGCAGGTGATCGAGCGCCTCACGCTCAACCCCAGGCAGGCATTGCTGCTCGTGCGGCGGGATGATAAAGAACATCTGCTGCTGATCGGTGGCAATGAGGGGCTGCTGGTGGAAAGCAGCATCCCGGCCCAAACCGAGGGAGAACGGAAAGCATGAAGCGTGCGTGGCTGATCGTGCCGGTAGTGGGGCTTCTGGTGCTCGTGGCCGGCGACGCCCTGGCCCAGACTTTCAGCATGGACCTCGGCAAGGCGAGCGGCTCGGCCACGGCGCGCATGATCCAGATGGTGGCGCTGCTCACCGTCCTCAGCCTGGCGCCCTCGATCCTGATGATGGTGACGTCGTTCACGCGCATCGTGGTGGTGCTGTCTTTCCTGCGCACGGCGCTGGGGCTGCAGCAATCGCCGCCGAACGCGGTGCTGATCGGCCTGTCGCTGTTTCTAACCTTGTTCATCATGGCGCCCACTTTCGAGGCGGCCTACCAGCAGGGCGTGCTGCCGCTGGTGAACGAGGAGATCGGCGAAAAGGAAGCCATGGAGAAAACCGCCGCACCTTTCCACGCCTTCATGCTCAAGCATGTGCGCGAGAAAGATCTGATGCTCTTCAAGGACATGGCGAAGATCGAAACCATCGAAACCCCCGAGGCCACTCCATTCAAAGTCCTGGTGCCCGCCTTCATGATCAGCGAGCTGCGTCGCGCTTTCGAGATCGGCTTCCTGATTTTCGTGCCGTTCCTGGTGATCGACATGCTGGTGGCCTCGACGCTGATGGCCATGGGTATGATGATGCTGCCGCCGGTGCTGATTTCCCTTCCGTTCAAGATCATCTTCTTCGTGCTGGTGGACGGCTGGTACATGATCGCCGGCAGCTTGGTGAAGAGTTTTGGGACGGAGTTTTAAAGCTCTTATTTCCCATGACTCACGTCATCAACCTCAATAAAAAGCGCAAAGCCAAGCAGCGCACGGCAAAAGAAAAAGCCGCCGCTGAAAACCGGTTGAAATATGGGCGCAGCAAAGCGGAAAAGCAGAAAGAAAAGCGTGAGGCTGAGCATGCGGAAAGCCATCTGCAAGGGCATAAGCTGGAAACGGACGACTAGGTAGCCCGGGAGGGGTTTCGGGGCAGAGTTCTGAGGCAATAGCTGGTAGTGAATCCGGTTGAAATTGTCATTCCCGCGCAGGCGGGAATCCATACTCACCTGCTATGAGATGATCTGCCTTTCGCTATTCCAGACGCCCGTGGTTATGGATTCCCGCCTGCGCGGGAATGACAAGATTCAGGGTTTTTTCAAACTGAGTCATTACCCAACATCTTAAGTCATTAAATTGTAAAGAACATTCTGTATGTAGGTGCTTTCTAACGATGGGAAAGCATGATGCAGTCGCTTTATTCCGAAATATACGGCTATGCCTGGGTCATCGAATACGTGGCCGATGAGCGGACGTTGCTGATGCGCACGACGCAAGGGAATGCAGACCAGCTCCAGACCGCGCTGATGAAAGCAAAGCATGCGGATCAACTGGCTTATGAAATGCAGGCGCATAACGCGGGGCATGCGGACTTCATCCGGGTGGAACGGATAGATGGGGAAAACTCCGCGTGGCTTATGGTCAAAGCCGGATGCGATATCGGCATGCTGGTGAACAATGCGTTTGATCTGTGCCGCAATGAATTGCAATCAACGCTTGATATGCCCCCGCCGCACTCTGACCCTCAAGGCTGCGCCACGTTGCTGACAAACTGGAGGCAAACAGTTCGGGGTGAGGGGAGCAAGGATAGGAATGTTTTTCCGACGTTTTGATGTTTACGGCACCACGTCGCTCAGCTTTTTCGCCTTGAGCCGTTCCTTCAGCTTGGTCACGTAGCCTTCGAACTTGGTGATGTCCGCCGTCACCTTCTCGTAGTTTTTGGGGTCGATGGTTTCCGTTTCGCGGGTGAGGAAATCGAACGTATCCTTCTGCGGCCCTTCCTTCATCAGCTTGCCGAAATTCTGCCGCAGCACACTTAAGCCCTCGAAGTAATTATCGAGGATATAGGCAACGGCCAGCCGCGTCACTAACTCGCTTTCCATGGGATTCAGCGGTTCGGGGTTAAGTTCGCGTCCGATCAGCTGGCGCTGGATGAGGCGGATGACGTTCGGCCAGTCCTTGAGCCGCCAGAAGATGTCCACGCGCAGCATCTCGGCTTCCTCGCTGGTATCCTTCTCGATCATGGCGAGCGCGTCTTCCTTCTTGTCGAGCTCGGAAAGCGCCCGCGCCGCGATCATGCCGCGCTGGGTTTCCAGCTCGGCGGGCAGCCCGTCCATCTTGGTGAATTCCAGCACGTCGAGCGCCAGTTGCGGGCTGCGGTTGAGCACGTGAATCAACGCCAGCCTGGTGCCAACGCGCGCCTTCTCCAACCCCGCGAGTCGGAAGCGGATCTGGTGCGTGAGCAGCGCTGCGCCGCGGTCGAGCAGGTCCACGGATACCAGCCGGTCGGCGAGGTTGCGGATCACCACGTCGCCATCCTCGCCCGGAGGGGTGAGGTCGCGGAATTCATAGAAGAGCGAAAGGGCATCGAGCGCCGCCATGCTGTCCGCCTCGCCCTTGACGAAGAGGGCGAGGAAGGTATCGCTCATCTTCTGCGCGGATTCGACGGCCTCGCGGGTGTTGGGATAATTCGTCACCAACTCGCGCCAGGCTTCCAGCGCCTTGAAATATTCCTTTTCGGCGACATAGAGATCGGCCAGGCTCTTGAGCAGGCTTACCTCGA
>JAFLCR010000017.1:0-9379 GCA_017302755.1 Alphaproteobacteria bacterium | reverse complement strand
GCGCCAGACCACGCGCAGCTTTTCGAGCGTCTCGAGGGTTTTCCGGCGGTCGAGCTTCCCTTGCGAAAACTGCAGCATGGCGCGCGAATACGTGGCGCGGGCGCGGATGGAGCGGTCATCCACATCCTTTTCCAACTCTTCCCATAGCTTCAGCGCTTCGGTGGTCTTGCCGGTTTCGGCGTAGATCTTGCCACGCATGTAGTTGGCCTGCTTCAGCGCCGGGCCGAGAATGCCGCCTTCCTCCATTTGTGAGAAGATCTGGATGGCGGTTTTATAACCTTGCCGGCGGATGGCCTCGTCGGCGGCCATGAGCGCCATCTTGCGCCGCATGCCGGGCGGATAGGTATGGAGGAAGCGCTGATTGGCGGAAAGATAATCGAGCTTGTAATCCGTATCGCCGCTATACATGCGCAGGAACTGCTTCCAGAACTCCACCTCCGGATGGTTCTGAACCTCGGCGACCTGGAAATCGGCCTGCGCGTCGCGCGCGCGGTCGAGCATGAAGTTTACTCCGCCGCGCATGGCGTTCAGCAGATTGGCGTTCGCGAAATCGGGGCTGGTGGCGCGCAGCAGGTCAATCATGCCCAGCGCCTCCGGATATTGTTCCTCGGCGATCAGCGCCTGCAGCATCTTCAGCCGCAGCCCGTCGCGCTGGTCCTGCGGGGCAACGAGCAGCTTGAGCCGCAGGTCAGCCATATGCGTGGTGAGTTCCGTATTTTTCGGAAGCCGCCATTTTTCGTACGGGAAAAGGCCGTGGCTCTTATCCGTGCCCTCGCCGGCGCTGGCCTTGAGGCTCGCCTCCAGCTCGGCGGAGATTTCAAGCCCGTCCGGTGCGGTGACGCTGATGCCGTTGCGCAGCTGATTGAGCATGACGTCCTCGCGCAGGATCTGCGCCGCGATGCCCTGGGCGGTTTCCGGCAGCGCGAATTCCACGAACCGCCGCCCGGGATACACGCCCGATCCCGCCTTGAACACGGGAATTACCTGAAAGTCATCGCCCAGCTCGGCATCGAAAAAGCGCACCGGCTCCGTGGTTTCAAGCGCCGGCAGGAAGACATGCGGGCCTTTGGTCGATTGCAGCACCGGTTCCACCTTGATCGGAAAGGCGGGCCACTGCCGGTGCGTGGTCAGCGCCAGTTGCCAGGTGAACTGGTTGGATTGCGCGGTGGCGAAAAGCGGTTCCGGCATCCTGAAACGCGCCACGGTGGCCAGGGCGTGATTGATCTGCGTGCCGCGCAGGCCGAAGGATTCGGCGCCCCCCTGAATCTTGCCAAGGTTCAGCCGGGTCGGGCGGTCGAAGACGACCCAGAGCATGTCGTCGCGCACGAAGGCCGCCATGGCGGCACGACCTTTCCAGGGGAAGGAGAGGGTAAGCACGCCGCCGTTTTCCGTGACGATCGGTGTCAGATCGGGCTGGCTCGCGCTGCCAGCAGAGACGACGGGAGCAGGGGCTTCCTCCGCCGCAGCGGCGGTTTCAGGCTCAGGCTGTTTTTTTTCTTCCGCAGCCTCAGCGGGCTTTTTCGCAATCGGAGTTATGGTGACGGCTGGCTCTGCTTCAGGCGCCGCTTCCGCCTGCGTCGCCGGTTCCTGCGGTTTGGCGGGCTCCTGCGGCTTTGGCGGCTCCGCTTTGGCTGTTTCCGGCTTGGGTGCTTCAGGCTTCGGCGCATCGGGTTTGGCGGGAACCGTGATTTTTTCGCTGAGTAGGTCGATCACCACGGTGTTGCCGCGCGTGCTGCGCTTGACGGCGAGCGGCGCCTTGGCATCCATGGCGAAGATGAGCTGCCCGTTGCGGTTTGCCACCGATACGTTGCGGAACGCGCCCGCGAGTTTCGCGGGCACCGCCGGCTTGTTGAATTCGGCGGCCTTGGGGAAGATGATCAGCAGCCGGTTATTCTTCTGCACGACCTTCGGCGCGACTGGCTGGTTCCAGGTGAAGCTCACCTGCGCGTGCCCGGCTTCCTGGCCAAGCGAGATCTGCGTCTTCCACAAGGAAGGTTTGGTTTCCTTCTTGGCTGCGGCTTCCTGCGGTTCTTCTTCTGCGTCTGCGGCCGTTTCCTTCGGCGCTTCCGGCTTGCCGTCTTTCAACAGATCCACGCCCACGAGATTGCCGCTGATGAAACTGCGGATGCGGTAAGGCGCATCCAGCGTGAACATGGCGGTCTTGAGGTCGCCGGAGAGCGAGGCTTTGACGATGTGCGGCTTAAGCCCGATCATCACATCCGCGAAATTGGCCTGAAACGGTTTGGAGAACGACACTTTGAGCGTGTTCCCCTGCATGGCGGTCGAGAACTCCACTTTCTCCGGCCAGTCGAAAATGATGCGGGCATACGAGGCGGTCTGCTTGCCGGTGATTTTCGGAGTGACGGCGGCGGAGGCGGGAAGGCTTGCGAGGCACAGAAGGGCAAGCAGGAAAGCGCTTGCGAGACGGGAGATGGCGCGGGGCATTACACGGGGCATCTGGGCCGATATAAAAAGGTGCATGCGAAGCCTCGAAGATCGCTCTTCCGTGATAAACAAAAGCGAGGCTTTGGGAAAGGCTTTTTCATGTGGTGTAGCATGGATGCGACATCTGGAAATTTTGTTCGTTTGTTCCCGCTGCGCTTCCCGCTCACGCGGGAATGCTCACATGGAACGCCGCGTGCGCGCGAGCTGACGGCTCCGGGAGGTTCCTTTCTCCGCCCTTCTTGCCACTTGTCACTTACAACTCCCTCCACGGAAGCGCGGCGGTTAATTCTGCGCGAAAAGCTTGTCGATTTCCGATTGATCGGGCGCCTGGTCGGGAAGCTGAGGGCCGTTCAGCAGATCGGCGTCAGGATTCTCGGCGGTGTCGTCCGTGGAAAGAGCGCCGCCTTCCGCGTCAAGCAGCGTGTTGAGACGCGTGATCTTGTTTTCGATGAAGGCAAGCGTGCTCACCACCTTGCGGATGCGCTGGCCGGTGATGTCTTGAAAGTTGCAGGCTTCGAAGATGCGCGTCACCTGTTCGGTGAAGCGCTCCTGAAGCTCGGCAGGAATCTGGCTGATGAGGGTGGAGATTTCGTCCGCCGCGTCGAGAATGCCGTTGGTGGCTTCTTCGGTTGATTTCACCACGGCGTCGAGCTCCATGGTCGCGGTGGGCAGGTGCTTGCCTTCCTTGGTGCCGATGCTGCTGATTTCCTGGCGCAGTTGTTGAATGCGTGTGCCGATTTCGCGCAGCTCGGTTTGAATCATGAGATCGGAGGAACAAACGTCGCCCTGCAGCGTGCCGATCAGGCTTTCCAGGATCGAGCCGATGTCATCGAGGCTGATCTTGTCACCTTTGGCCTGGCGCAGTTCGTGCAACTTGTTCATCAGTTTGCCGTTGACGTTTTCTTTTTCCGTCACGGGAACCTCTTTCTAGAATTCACCCAGCACGCTGACGAGCTTGCTTTTCAGCGTTTCGGCGTTGAACGGCTTGACGATGTAGTTCGACACACCCGCCTCTTTCGCCGCGATCACGTTGTCGGTTTTGCTTTCGGCGGTGATCATGATGAAGGGCAGCGCCTTGAGTGCGTCGTCTGAACGCACTTTCTTGAGCAGATCATAGCCCGTCACCGGTTCCATGTTCCAGTCGGAGATCACGATGCCGTATTTCTTTTCCTTGAGCTTCGTGAGCGCCATGTTGCCGTCGGTGGCTTCGTCCACGTTGTTGAAGCCGAGCTGCTTCAGCAGATTCTTGATGATCCTGAGCATCGTCTTGTAATCGTCGACGATCAGGATGTTCATGTTCATGTCTACGGACATAGGCAATGCGCTCCTAGCGGGATAATGCAGAAAGATTCCAGCCCAAATTAGGCGGTCTTTTTTAATTCCAGGTTAATGCAGTGCAGCAGAAATCCCTTATTCCTGCAATTTTCTGCGTAAGCTCAGAAAAAACTGTTTTTTAAGGGGTTTTTAACGCCTGCCGGCTGACCAGCTTCTTCATTTCGGCGAGCGAGACGGTCACCTGCTTGGCGCGCTGCGGGTTCATGTTGGCGAGAATGGGCGCGACCTTTTTCTCCTGCATGTGATCGACCACCATGAGCAGCACGGGCATGTCGATCTCCTCGAAGATGCGCGCCGCTTCCTTGGGCTTCATGTTCTCATAGATTTTCACCAGGCTGCGGATATTGGTTTCTTCCTGCTTGGTGTACTGGTTCACGAGCTGGTCGAGCTGACCCTTGATATCTTTCAGCTCGGCGATTTTCTGGTCGATTTTTGCTTCGGAGGCGCGCAGCACCTCGGCGCGGGTATCAAGCTCGCGGGCGTAGTTGTCGATCTCCTCGCGGCGCTTGCTAAGCGATTGCAGGATATCCAGCTCGATCTTGGTGAATTCGCGCTTGGGCTGCTCCTCGGCGGGCGGTGTTTCCGCTCCCGGCTCGGCGGCTTGCGTCTGCGTTTCGGCAGGAGATTCGGCCGGCTTCACCTCAAATCCCGCGCCTTCTTCCGTCGCGCTGGCTTGCGGTTTCGGCGCCTCGGTTTTGGCGGGCTCCACGGACTGCGCCTGCAATGCGCCGATGAGCAGGTGATCCGAATAGGTGCTTCCGCCCTCCATGATGTCCATCACCTTCACCACGAGCAGCAGCGTAGCGAACACGATGGTGATGGGGATGAGGCGGAGCTTGAACAGCATGGATTACCGCGTCATACGCAGCGCCTCGAGCAGTTCACGCTCGGTCTGCGAACGGGGACGCGCGGTCAGCACCGGTGCGGTCTGGGCTGCTCCGGGGGCGGGTTTCGCTTCCGCCGTCTGGTTGGCGCGGCCGGAAAGACGCTCCAGCACGGATTCGATGGAGTTCACCGGCTTGCTGGCCGGCGCCTGCTTCACCTGGGCGGCGACTTTCTCGGCGGCTGGCGTGTTGCCTGCGGTGCGCACGCCCATGGGCAGCCTGCCGGGCTCGGCGGCGGGGGCGGCTGGAGTTTGCTGCACCTTGGCGCGGGCGCCGGAGATGCCGACTTCGAGGTTATCCGCCAGCTTTTCGCCTTTCTCGATCATGAAGCTCATGTCGTCGGCGAGATAGGATGCCTTGTCGATCTTCAGTTGCAGCGTATCGCTCGCCTTGCGCGTCGCCTCGTGGATTTCGCGAATGGCGGATTCAGCGCGGTTGGCCGAGATGTTGAACTGGTCGATGCACTGGCGCAGCTCGCTTTTGCTGTCCTGAAGGATGCGGATGCGCCCATTCAGCTTGAAGCAGGTAACGATCGTCGCCAGCAGCAGCACGGCCACGAGAATATCGAGCCCAAGTACGATCATGATTCCTCCGCTTCGTTCTTAAACAGGAAGTCGCTGACCCTTACGGCAATGCCGTCACCGGCCCGTCCCAGCTTACCTTTGAGTAAGGGGACGCCGCCGCAAGTAATCAATACGTCTTCATCCGGCGATTTATTAAGGATTACCGTGGTGCCCACTTTAAAGTGCATCACGTCCCCCAAGGTCAACTGTTTTTCGTCCAGCACGGCCTCGAGCTGGAGATTGGCATGCTTGACCTCCTTGCCGAGCGAGCGCTCCCAGCTGGAGTCGCGCCCGAATTTTTCCCCCATAAACATTTGAAGAAGAAGGTCTTTTATAGGCTCCAGGGTGGCGTATGGGAAGACGATCTCAATATTGCCGCCCCGATCCTCCATATCCACCCTCAGGCGCACCAGGATGGCGGCGTTGGCGGGGCGGGCGATGGTGGCGAATCTCGGGTTGGTTTCCAGGCGGTCGAACTGGAAGGTGACCGGGCTTAAAGGATCGAACGATGCGCCCATGTCCGACAGCATCACATTGATGAGCTGTTTCACGATGTCCTGCTCGATCGTGGTGTAAGGGCGACCCTCGATGCGGATCGGGCGGTTGGATCGCCGTCCGCCGAGCAGCACGTCCACCACGGAATAGATCAGCGGCCCGTCCACGGTGATGATGCCGAAATTCTCCCATTCGATCGCCTTGAACACCACCAGCAGCGCGGGCAGGGGAATGGAATTCAGGTAATCGCCGAAGCGCAGGGACGTGATGGAATCGATACTCACATCCACGTTATCCGACGTGAAATTACGCATTGAGGTCGAGAGCATCCTCACCAGGCGGTCGAACACCACCTCGAGCATGGGCAAGCGATCATAAGTATTGAGCGCCTTATCGATGAGCGCCTTGATGCCGGAATGCGCGTCGCCTTCGTCCCGGGCGTCGAAGCCGAGCAGGCTGTCGATCTCATCCTGATTCAGGATGCGCGTCTCCTGCGGTGGCGCGCTTCCGCTTTCTTCTGCCTGGAGCGCCGCTTCCCAAGCGGCTGCGGGATCCTGCTCTTCCGCCATTACTGTACGATCATTTCCTTGAAGAGAATGTCGTTCACTTTAACCTTGGGCTGCGCCAGCTTGTTGACGCGCAGCAGCAATTCTTCTTTCAGGCGGTGCATGCCGGCGGAACCCGTGAGGTCCGAAGCGCGCAGCTCGCGTAGATACATATTGAGTCCGTCGACAACCTTCGGCTCAATCAGCTTAAGGTTCTCCGCCGCTTTGTCGCCCTGGATCTCGAGCGTCACCTTCATCTTGAGGAAGCTGGCCTGCTTGCCGCCCGTGTTGAGGTTCACGAGGAAATCCGGCAGATCGTAATAAACCGGCGCCGCCGGGTCGGCGGGCGAGGCGGAGGAGGCGGTCTTGGTTGAAGAAGCCTTAGTGGAAGAAGCGGCGGTGGATTCACCCTCCGCGCCCTTGCCTAGCATCAGATAGGCACCCACGCCGATTCCCGCCACCAGCACCAGGCCGGCGATGATGATCGCGATATGCTTACCGGAGAGCCCGCCCGAGGCGGCTTCTTCTTCCGTGTCTTCTTCCAGGGGGCGTCCTGCCATAGCCGCGTGATCCGTGCATGAATAAGTTGAGGATGATTTACGACATATACCGTATCGTTGCCACTATATCTAGCTGAATATTGCCCTGGCAATCACATTATGAGGTGAAAAAGGGCAAAACGACCCGGCAATTTTTTCCCGGAGGAGCAGGCGGGGGGATGGGGGCGATGCGTGGGGGTGTGGCAATGGTATGATTTTTCAAGAAAACCCACCCCGCCACGCCTTGGCATGCTTTTTGCAATGCTATAAAAAGTCTATTCTTTTTGCGTCGGAATTTCATGGATAATACGATTTACATCGCGCTTTCCAAACAGGCTGGCCAGTTCCGCCAGATGGATGTGATTGCCAACAACATCGCCAATGCAGACACAGCGGGCTTTAGCGCCGAGAAGATGATCTTCAACCAGTATCTGGTGAAGGACGGCGATAAGAGCAAGATGGCCTTCGCGCAGGATATCGCCACTTTCCGCGATACCACCGAGGGCAAGTTCAAGAAAACCGACGGCACGTTCGACGTGGCGATCCGCGGTGACGGTTATTTCCGCGTGCAGACGCCCCTGGGGGTGCGCTACACCCGCGCCGGCAATTTCCAGCTCGACGGCGAAGGCACGATGGTCACGCCCGACGGCTTCCCGGTACTGAGCCAGGACGGTGAGCCCGTCCAGTTCGCTCCCGGCGAGCACAACGTTTCCATTGGCCGCGACGGCACGATCTCTGTTAACAACGACATCCGCAGCCGCCTTGGTATCGTCCGCTTCGATAATCCACAGCTTCTCGAACACACCTCCAGCGGCCTGTACCGCGCCGAAATCGAGGGTGAGCCGGTGGAGAACGCCGAATTCGTCCAGGGCTTCGTCGAAAGCTCGAACGTGCAGCCCGTCATCGAATTGACCGGCATGATCAAAACCTCACGCAGCGTGGGCAACACCGCGAAGCTGATCGAAGTGATGTTCGATCTGCAGCGGCGCACGGTGCGCACCGAAAATGCCAGCCAGGGATAAGAAAGAGTAGGGAATAAAGCTATGATGCGTGCATTCAACATCGCTGCCACCGGCATGATGGCCCAGCAGCTGAACGTGGAAGTGATCTCCAACAACATCGCGAACATCACCACCACCGGCTTCAAGCGCCAGCGGGCGGAGTTTCAGGATCTGCTCTACCAGCCGCAGAAGCGTGTGGGCAGCAACACCTCCGAATCCGGCACCCTCGTGCCCACCGGCGTGGAGCTCGGCCTCGGCGTAAAGGCGGGCGCGGTCTACCGCATCCACGAGCAGGGCAACGTCATCCAGACGCAGAACGTGCTCGACCTCGCCGTGCAGGGCAAAGGCTATTTCCGCATCGAGCTTCCCGACGGCGAATTCGCCTACACCCGCGCTGGCGCGTTCCAGCTTTCGCCCAACGGCGAAATCGTGAACACCGATGGCTTCCGCGTCACCCCCGGCCTCACCATTCCGCCCGAGGCGGAGGATATCAGCGTGAGCAAGGCGGGCGTGGTGGAAGCCAAGATCCCTGGGCAGATCGACCCGCAGGTGATCGGCACGCTCGACATCGTGACCTTCATCAACGACGCCGGCCTCAAGGCCATCGGCGAAAACCTGTTCAAGGAATCCCCCGCGTCGGGCGCGGCGCTCGTCGGCATTCCCGGGCAGCAGGGCGTCGGCACGATCATGCAGGGCTTCGTCGAGACCTCCAACGTCAATGCAGTGACCGAGATCACCAACCTGATCGTCGCCCAGCGCTCCTACGAGATGAACTCCAAGGTCATCACAGCGAGCGACCAGATGCTGCAAGCCTTGAACCAGGCGGCCTAAGGGGAGAGATAATCGGGTTCTGTCATTCCCGCGAAGGCGGGAATCCATAACCACAGGCTGAGGTTTCATATGTCATTACTGCCGCCAGTGAGTATGGATTCCCGCCTTCGCGGGAATGACAACATGCTCTCCTGTGCTCCAATGAGCCGGGTTGAAGCCCTATTGGACGCATGATACAAATCTGAGATGAGCTTTGAATCATGCGTTTATAGAAACCTACTGGCGGCGGCGCTGCTGTGCCTCTGCTTGATGCTGCCTGGTGGGGCGCGTGCATTCGCCAGGCAGGATGTTGAACGCGATATCGCCGCCGCGCTGGAACAGCAGGGCGTTGGCCAGGGGGTCAAGGTGACGTTGTTTACCAGCCGCACGGATATCATGCGCTACCGCAGCGGGGCTTACCGCATCGCGGAGGTGCGTGCCGATCCCGCCACGCAGAAGCTGGAGGCGGAAATCGCGTTCGATGCCGGCGGCGAGGAGAAAACCCTCACCCTGGAGGGCCGCTACACGCTGATGATCCGCGTGCCCGCCCCCAGCGCCCGCATCAACCCCGGTGACGTGATTGGCGAAGATGATCTGCATTGGGTGGAAGTAGACGGTGATCGCCGCCAGAGCAACTGGGTGCTGACCGTGGAACCGCTCGTCGGCAAAACGCCGAAACGCGTGCTCTTCCCCGGCAAGCCCATCGACGAAGCGAGCCTCAAAACCCCTGACGTTGTCCACCGCAATGACCCCGTCAGCATA
>JAFLCR010000169.1 GCA_017302755.1 Alphaproteobacteria bacterium | reverse complement strand
TACCAGGCGAGGGCGCGGCGCACGGCCTCGCGGTGCGGCAGCAGAATGTCGAGCCGCGTCATGACCGCTTCCGCCACCCGCTCGCTCAACCTGGCGGGTGTGGGAGCGGAAGCAATTCTGGCGGCCATCTGCGCATTCACCCCGTCCAGGAAGCATCGGAGCACGTCGGAAATGCCGTCCGCGAAGCGGCACACATACCAGTCGCGGCTTAAGGAAGCATCGCGCAGGGCGGCGGAAACCGCGTCCGCGCCCCAGCCGTCAAACGGGGTGTGACGCAATATTGCTTTGATAAATAGTGCTTTATCGTCGTTTTCTGACATGGCGGATAAGCGCTTGACGCGCACTGTCCCTAAAGGTTAGATTGCGGCCCTTATTCTAAAACCCTTTGAGATACCCCGTAAAGGAGGTAAGTGCGTTGGTAGAAGTAGTCGTACGTGATAATAACGTCGATCAGGCATTGCGCGCTCTGAAGAAGAAGATGCAGCGCGAAGGCATTTTCCGTGAAATGAAAATGCGCCGCCACTACGAAAAGCCCTCCGAGAAGCGGGTCCGCGAAGCAGCCGAGTCTGTGCGTCGCATCCGCAAGCTCAAGCGCAAACGCGGCGATCGGGACGATTAATCGCCCGTTCAACGAAAAAAGGAATGCCGCGCTGCAGACACAGCGCGGCATTTGTTTATGCAGAACATGAAGATCGATAAAGAATGGATTGATTTTGCATGCCATCTCGCCGATGTGGCGGGTGGCATCATCCGTCCGTATTTCCGGCGCGACTATACGGTGAAGCTCAAGCAAGACTTAAGCCCGGTTACCCAGGCTGACGAAGAGGCGGAATCCGCTATGCGCGCCGAAATCCGGCGTTGCTTTCCCGGGCACGGCATTCTGGGCGAGGAGGGCGGGCGCGAAGGCGATGGCGCCGAGTGGACCTGGGTGCTCGATCCGATCGACGGCACCAAATCCTTCATCACTGGCAAGCCGCTCTTCACCACGCTGATTGCGCTGTGCCGCGGCGATGCGCCGGTGCTAAGCGTCATCGACCAACCGATCATAAGCGAGCGCTGGTTAGGCGTCACGGGCCAGCAGACAACACTCAATGACAAACAAATTCGTGCGTCTTCCTGCGAAATCCTGGCTGATGCGCGACTCTCCACGACTTCGCCCTTCCTGTTCCGAGAGGAGGATAAACCCCGATTCCTGGCGCTCAGCAAGCAATGCGCGGTGACGACCTATGGCGGCGATGCTTATGCCTATGCTTTGCTGGCTGCCGGGCAGGTGGATCTCATCGTGGAGTCTGGCCTCAAGCCATATGACATGATGGCGCTAGTGCCCGTGCTTCAGGGGGCCGGGGCGAGTTTAGTTGATTGGAGCGGGCGGCCACTAACCATAATCTCCGGGGGGGATGTCATTGCCGCTGCCACCGGAACACTAGCCACTCAGGCGCGGAATATACTGAGTCTAGCGCTGTCTTAAGGATACTGGCTGCTCCGGTACGGGGCCTTGCTGAAACGTCAGGGAAAGCGTTTGGGCGCCGCAGCGAAAAGGAGCGCCGTAAGCTGGCTGGACATGGGAAAAGCTAGCCGCGAAGTCTATATATTTACCAACAATACTGCGCGTCTCAAGGCGATCAAGAAGTGATTCCTTGCGCTTGGGATCTTGTAGTCTGTCAAAAATGGTGACGCCATCCAGATGATCGATCTCGTGTTGCGCAACCCGGGCGCCGGTACCTGAAAAACGGCGGGTAACATGGTTCTGCTTTTCATCGAAATAGCTTACGGTCACTTCAGAAAACCGGGGCACCCATAGCCTGATGCTATCAATCGACAAGCAGCCTTCATAGGACCATATGCGCTCCTGAGAGGTGGCGATGATTTGAGGGTTGATCAGGATCAGTTCTGGGCCGAGTAGGGATGGGGACATCACGAATATACGCTCGAATACGCCTATTTGTGGCGCTGCAACCCCATAGGCTTCGCTATGTGTGATAGTATCTTTCAAGTTCCTGATTACGGCCGGGTCGGCTTTTCTGACTGGTCTGGAAACAGCTTCCAGTACGCGCTCACCTGCTGCGTTGGTGGCTAGAATGTTGATAATAGGCTGTTTTGCCATGCCGTAATCTCCAGGGTGGTTGGAAACCTAGCACTGGCGGATGACAGAAAAGAGGCAACTTAATGATATTATGATGAAGCTTAATCAGCTATTATCTCTTATACGTCCCAATGTTTCTTCCTTGCCTAGAATTTCCATCACTTCAAAGATCGGCGGCGAGACATCCGAGCCGGAAAGCGCAGCGCGCAGCGGCTGCGCGACTTTACCGAGCTTCAGCCCAGCAGTTTCTGCGTGCGCCTTGATGGCGGCTTCCAGCGCATGCGCGGTCCAGTCGGAGGCGGTTTCCAGCAGCGGCAGCAAGGCGGCGAGCACGGGCTTGCCTTCCTCCAGCAGTTTCTTGGCCTTGTCATTCAGCGGAAGCGGGCGGCGCATCACGTAGAAAGCGGCGTTATCGGCCAGCTCCAAAAGCGTCTTGGCGCGGGCCTTGAGGCCAGGCATGGCGCGGGTGAGAAGGGCCACGGCGGCATCGTCGGGCTTGCGGCTGAGCTTCACCTCGATCAGTGGCGCGATGAGCTTGACCAGCCGCGCGTCGTCGGCTTCGCGCATGTAATGGCCGTTCAGGCTTTCGAGCTTCGTGAAATCGAAGCGCGAGGGCGACTGGCCGACGGATTCCAGATTGAACCATTCGACGGCCTGTTTATCGGAGATGATCTCATCGTCGCCGTGGCTCCAGCCGAGGCGCAGGAGGTAGTTGCGCATGGCTTCAGGCAGATAGCCCATTTTCTCGTATTCCTCGACGCCCAAAGCGCCGTGGCGCTTGGAGAGCTTCGCGCCGTCCGGGCCGTGGATGAGGGGGATGTGGGCGAAGATCGGCACGTCCCAGCCCATTGCCTGATAAATCTGCATCTGGCGGGCGGCGTTGGTGAGGTGGTCGTCGCCCCGGATGATGTGGGTGACGCCCATGTCATGGTCGTCCACCACCACGGCGAGCATGTAGGTGGGCGTGCCGTCGGAGCGCAGCATCACCATGTCGTCGAGCTGCTCGTTCTTGATCACGACATCGCCCTGCACCTGATCCTTATTGACCGTTTCGCCTTCGCGGGGAGCTTTCAGGCGCACCACGGGCTTCACGCCGGCGGGGGCGTCTTTCGGGTCGCGGTCGCGCCAGCGGCCGTCATATTTCCACATTTTGCCTTCGGCCTTGGCTTTGGCGCGCTCGGCTTCGATTTCCTCCGGTGTCATGTAGCAGTAATAGGCCTTGCCCATCGCCACCATCTGCTGCGCGACTTCCGCGTGGCGCGGTGCGCGGGCGAATTGGTAGAATTCCTCGCCGTCCCAGTCCAGGCCCAGCCATTTCATGCCCGCCAGAATGGCTGCGATGGCGGCATCGGTGGAACGTTCCCGGTCCGTATCCTCGATACGCAGCAGGAATTTGCCTTGGTGATGCCTGGCAAACAGCCAATTGAAGAGCGCAGTGCGCGCGCCGCCGATATGCAGGTATCCGGTGGGCGAGGGGGCGAAGCGGGTAACGACGGTCATGGACGGTTGCTTTCTGAGTCTTGGTATGGTGTCATTCCCGCGAAGGCGGGAATCCATAACCACGGGCCAAGAAATAAAAACGGCTGCGGCCATTCCAGCCGCCAGGGAGTATGGATTCCCGCCTTCGCGGGAATGACAGAGCCAGCGAAACCTAGAGCCAGCGGCGGGAAATGGCAATCTTTCAGCTTTGCGGCCGTGCGACGGCCTGGCTCGACGACCGTTTCATGGAGGAGCGCGGCCGCTGGCTGCTCTGGGTGCCCGTGGCGCTGGCCTGCGGCATCGGGCTTTACTTTGCCCTACCGGAAGAGCCGCCTCAGGATTGGGCGTTGCAGGCCATCGGGGCAACGTTTTTGCCGCTGTTTTTTCTTCGCCGCTGGCTCTGGGCGTTGCTGCCCGCGGCCTTCCTGTTTTTCGCCGCGCTTGGTTTCGGCGTGGCGCAGTGGCGTGCGGAGGCGGTTGCCGCGCCAGTTTTGGCCAAAAGCCTGCTATCCGTGCGAGGGGAGGCGGTGATTCTTGACATGGAGCGCGTCCAGAAGGGCCACCGCCTGCTTTTGGGCAAGGTGACGCTTACCGGCGTTCCGGTCGCCGAAACGCCTGAGCGCCTGCGCCTCAGCGTGAAGAAGAGCGAAGGGCTGTCCCCGGGCCAGCGCATCGCCTTCCGGGCGGGGTTGCACCCGCCGCCGCTTCCGGCCATTCCCGGAGGGTATGATTTCGCCCGCAGCGCCTGGTTCGGGCAGATCGGCGCGGTGGGCTACGCCTTCGGTGAACCCGAGGTGCTGGCGGAGCCGGCCGCCGATGCCTGGCGCGGCGCGCTGGAGCAGCTGCGCCAGGCCGTGTCGCTGCGGGTTACGCAAGGGATGGCGGCGCCCTATTCCGGCATGGCCATCTCGCTCATGACCGCCGAGCAGAATGCCTTGCCGCAGGACATCATCCAGAACATGCGCGCCTCGGGGCTGGCGCATATCCTCTCCATTTCGGGGCTGCATATCGGGCTGGCCATCGTGATCCTGTTTGGCGCGGTGCGTTTCGGGCTGGCGGCGGTGCCCGCCCTGGCGCTCAACTATCCCATCAAGAAATGGGCCGCCGCCGCCGCGCTGGCGGGAAGCGCGTTCTATCTCGGTATCACCGGTTTTCCCGTGCCGGCGGTGCGTTCCTGGCTGATGGCGGCGTTCATTTTGCTTGCCATCATCGCCGACCGTGCCCAGGCATCGATGCGTTTCGTGGCGCTCTCGGCGATCCTTATCCTGCTCGCGCAGCCGGAGGCGCTGCTCAGCGTCAGTTTCCAGCTTTCCTACG
>JAFLCR010000168.1 GCA_017302755.1 Alphaproteobacteria bacterium | reverse complement strand
CACGATCACGGAGCGTTTGCCGCCCTGCAGGACGCGGTAATGGAGATCCGAATCCTCGCCGTAACCGCGCTTGAAGGCTTCGTCGAAGAGCGGCTGCTTGGATGCCGCGAACCAGCTCCGCCGCGCGCCCATGCAAAAACCGATGGCGGTACAGGCATCGGGATAGGCAGGTTTCTGAGACTTCAGGATGCTGTCTACATCGCGCCAGGACTGGCCTTCGTTCATCCGCACCGTATGGTTGGCGGCCTCGGTGGAAAGCGGCGTGGCGAGCACGATGTTTTCCTGCGCGAACGGCGCCAGCATCCGCTCCAGCCAGCCGGGCGGCAGCACGGTATCGGAATTGAGCAGGATGGCGACGGGGGCGCCCGAAGAGGCGAACAGCGCGTTGCAATTGCCCGCATATCCGAGGTTCTGCGGGTGATTCATGATTTCCAGCGGTATCGGCGAAGCAGGTTGCTTTTGCAGCCACTGTGCAGTGAACGCATCGCTCTTATCGTTGCCGATCAATATTTTTCCCACCAGCTCCGGCGGTGTGTGGCGCTGGAGCGATTCCAGCAGGTCGGCCACGGCGTCGGGCCGATTGAAGACGGGGATCAGGATGTCGGCCATCAGCTTCATGCGGATTTCAACCTCCGCATCAGCATTGGTCCGGCGCTGCCTAGTGATGCGCCGCCGATAATCAGCAGGGCGGCAAGGCCAAGCGTCCAGGTGAACAATGAAAATCCAAGCAGGATCAGCAGGGAAATACCGATCAGCGGGCCGATATAGGCAAGCACGCCGAGAAGCGCGATATCCCCGTGCTTCACCCCGTAATCCCAGGTAAAAAAGGCCAGCCCCATGGGGCCGATGCCCATCAGGGCCAGCCACAGATATTGCATCGGGGTTGCGTCCACCGCCGGCTCCAGCAGGGCGTGGCAGGTGAGGCAGAGCAGGGCGGTCGCGCCGCAGAACACGCCGACCGCGTCCTTCGGCATGTCCGCCTGCCATTTGCGGCTGAGTACCGAAAACAGCGCCCAGATCACCGCGCAGGCCAGGGCGTAGGCATGGCCCGCGCTTAAGGAGAAACCGCCCGTAGCCGCGTCAAACCGCGCATACCCGATTACACCCGCGCCGAGAAAGCCCAGCGCCGCGCCGGTCATGTGCCATATGCTGATTTTCTGCTGCAGCAGGGGCACGGAAAAGAGTAGGATCATCATCTGCCAGAGATTGATCAGCAGCAGCGCCTCGACCGGCGGGGCGGCCTGCAGCGCCAGGAAATAAAAGAAGTGGAATCCGAATATGCCGAATATGCCCAAAAGCCAGATTTTCAATGTCATCTTGAAATGCCTTGGGATGGAATCGCCCCTGAGCGCCCAAAAGATTACGCACAGTGCGAACGCCACCGTGAACGCCACGCCGGTTGCGAAAAACGGCGGCAGGTGGCCGGACAGCATGACCAGCGTCGAAAGCGTGCCCCACATGAGGACGGCGGTGAAGCCAATGAGCGTGGCGTGGGCGGTGGAAGAGGGCATGGATAGGGTTATCGCTTCGATTCAGGGTTTCCGCAAGTCTTTCGCGCTGGCCGCGATCGTTTTGTGTTTCAGCGGGATAGCCGGGAACGCACATGCCGCGCCCACCCCCACGGAAGCGCTGATGACGATTGAAAAAGCCTTCAAGCAGGGCAAGCGTGAAGCATGGCTGAACGGCCTGTCAGAACGTTCGCGCCCGCTGGCGAAGCGCCTTGAGCGCTACCGTCTGGAGCGCGCCATTCCCGCGGACTGGAAGCCGCTCGATGAAAAAAGCGAAGGAAAAAAAGCGAAGGTGACGGTCGGCGTACCTCATACCAAGCCCGGAAAAACAGGCTGGCAGAAGCAGCAGTTGACCTTCCACAAGGAGGAAAGCGCCTGGAAACTGGATCTGCCGGATACGCTTCAGCAGGCGCTGGGGCCGAACTGGGAAAAGAACATCGCCACCGCCGAGCAGCTTTACCTCATGATGGAGCAGAGCATGGGGCCGGAGCAGTCGGACAAGCTGCTGGTGCAGGTGCTGACGGGCATGAAAAAGGACGCCCCTTAAAGAGGCGTCCTGATTCGCTTGCTAATGCTTACTGTGAAACGGTCTTGCCGTTGGCATCGATTGCCTTATTTCCGGAACCGTCCGGCGGCGCCCAAGAGGCGTCGTAAGGCGTGGTGCTGATGCGTCCGCCCTTGCCGTCGCGGTCAACCAGGTAATCGAACTGCACTGTGTTGCGTTGCGTGTAGCCGCCATGGAAGTTGATGTCGCTGTCTGCGTTCAGGTGCGTCACCTTGTTGTCGTAGCTTGACCACTGGATGGTTAGATGGCGCATGTTCCGCAGCGTGATGTTCTGGAAGGTTCCGTAATAGGTTCTGGAGATGCGGAAATAGCCATTGCCTTCCTTACCCTTGTTCCAGGAACCGTCGTTCAGGGCATAGGACACGAACGGCATGTACACCGTATCGAAGGCAAAGCCGTGCCTGCCGGACCATAAGGCAGCCACGTTACTGATATTCGGCCATGCCGCATTCTCGACCAGCAAGCCGTCCACGGCATTGTTCGGTTTGGCATTGGTGAAATCCATGCCGTCGGGGGCTCCGCCGATATCGTACTTGATGGTCAGGTCTTTCACCCCTGCGTTACGCACGACATCGAGAGGGATGATTTCCGCGCCGGGCTGAAAAGGCAAGCCGATCGGCTGCTTGAGGATCAGTGTTGTATTGCTGATCGAATCCACTTGCCCCAGCGCGGTGCGGACATGGGGGTATTTCTCGTTCCAGACCTTTGATTTGATCGAGTCAAGAAAAGCCTTGTCGTTCGCCATGCGGACAAGCACGAAGCTTCCGGGCAGAATATTGCCCAGGTTTTTTTCCAGGATAAGCTTTGTAGTGCCGCTGCCGGTTTTGGATTTTAGTTGCGAGCGCTTGCTGCTCCATACCTCGGCGGGGGATTGGCCGAGGATGCGCACGATGGCGCCGTCCTCGCTGGGGAAGGACGCGACCAGGGTTGTCTTATCCACGCCCGCACCGGCGAGCGTGACGCCCGACTTTCGGATGACCAGCCCTTTTTCCAGCACATAAGTGCCGGCAGAGAGCTGAACGGTTTCGCCAAATCTGGCTGCGTCCAGGCGTTGCTGGATCACATCTGCGTCGCCTGCGGCGGCGGAAAAAGAAAGCAAGGAAAAACCGGTGGCGGCAAAAGTCACAAGAGCGTGCAGGCGACGAGGGGATAGAGAGGTAATCATGTTCATTCCCTTCGTTGCGTATAAAGAACAGTTCTGATTCTCCACCCCACAGTTTAAAAAAGGCATAAAGCCGGAATGATCGCATTCAAGATAGATTTGAGGCGTTGTTTAAATGTGGCGGAAACGCTTTGCGATGCACGGCGTTTTTATGCAAATTAACGATGCTTTCCGGCCATCGCTTTGCTAAATTGAAATTTATGGCACGCACGCGAAGCACAGAAAAAGCAGAAGAGCAGGAAGAACTTTTTCCTCATCCGCGCAGAATCACGGCGCTCGAAGGCCACGAGGCCGCGCGGCGCATGATGGCGGAAGGGCTGGCGCGTGGCGCGCTGCATCACGCCTGGTTGATTACGGGAAGCAGGGGGGTGGGCAAGGCGAGCCTTGCTTATCTTTTTGCCAAATACATGCTGGGCGAAGAAACACTTTCCTTCGAGAGTTTTTCCGTGCCCGGCACGCCGTTTCCGGCGCACCGCAAGGTGGCGGAGGGGTTCCATCCCGACCTGCTGGTGATTGAGGCCGGTGTCAGCGAGGGTAAGAAGACCAGGGACATCAACGTGGACGATGTCCGCCGCGTGAAGGATTTTCTGGCGCTTACCCCCGCCGAAGGCACGTGGCGCATCGTGCTTGTAGACAGTGCGGACGACATGAACATGAATGCCGCCAACGCGCTGCTCAAGCTGCTCGAAGAACCGCCCGCCAACGCGTTGATGCTCTTGGTGTCGCATCGCCCTGGCGCGCTGTTGCCGACCATACGTTCGCGCTGCCGCGTGCTGCACCTTCACCCGCTTGGCCCCGAACAGACGCGAAGCGTCGTCAGCCGTTATGTGCCTGAGGCCGTCGCCTCCCTGATGGGGCTTGCCAAGGGTGCGCCGGGGCTGGCGCTATGGCTGCACGGCGTCAACTGGCAGGCTATGTATAAAGCCGTACTGGACGCGCTCGCCGGAGGGGGCACCGCTCCTCTGGCCTCGCTTGCGGCGGAAAAAGACCGCCCCGAAGCCTGGGAAGCGTTGAATTTCCTACTTTCCACGGCCCTGGCGCGCGCGGCTTCCGGCGCGTCGGGCGTGGCGGTGATGGAGGAGCTGATCCCCGGTGAACGCGCCGTCCTTCAGAAACTGGCCGGAAAAGGCGCTCTTTCCCTGGTGGAGCTGAGGGAAAACTTGCTACAGAAACTCTTTGAGGCACAGCGCTTTCATCTGGATAAAAAACTTGCGCTGACAGCGGCTTTCAGTGAGATATAGGGCGTTTATTCCCGCCATGTTACTGTAACGCCATGACATCCACCTACATCACCACGCCGATCTATTACGTGAACGATTCGCCGCATATTGGCCATGCCTATACCTCGCTGGCCTGCGATGTGCTGGCCCGGTTCCTGCGCCTGGACGGGCAGGACGTGCGTTTCCTCACCGGCACCGACGAGCACGGGCAGAAAGTGGAAAAAGCTGCGGAGAACGCTGGCGTGTCGCCACAGGCGTTCACGGATGAAGTATCCCAGCGTTTCCGCCATCTGGCGGAGGTGATGAATTATTCCAACGACGACTTCATCCGCACCACGGAGAAGCGCCATACCAGGGCGGTGCAGGAATTCTGGAAGATTCTAGCGCAGAAAGGCAAAGGCGAGGGCGGTATCTACCTTGGCAAATACGCGGGATGGTATTCGGTGCGCGATGAGGCCT
>JAFLCR010000167.1 GCA_017302755.1 Alphaproteobacteria bacterium | reverse complement strand
CGGGCCTGGCGGCACGCGGCGCGCGAAGGCTCATGCCATCGTCTTCCGCCGGTACGGGGGACGCAGAAGACGGAGATTTGGCGGATTTGCGACCGAACATGCCGCCGCCCTTGGCGGGCGCGGTCGGCTCCGCAGCCGGCGTGGCGGCCTGGGGCGCGGGCGGCTTGGGCGCAGCATTCTCCGCATCGCCGACACTGGTGGCGAAAGGAGAGTTCGGGTCGAGTTTGTCAAAAAATGAGGGCATGGAATCGCGATGTTTTTTGCAGGCGACGCCTGGATCACGGCCCACCGGGTGAACCATGAATGACAGACTTCCGCGCTGTCATTGTCGCGCCGATAGGTTAAGATTTTCTTGGGGCGCGGCCGGGAAATTCCTAATATTATCTTCATTATTTATGTTCGTTGCGACCGATTCCCCCTTCGCTCTACGAGCTACGGCGGGACAGGCCGCTTCCCGCTCGCGCGGGAATGCTCACGTGGCACGCCGCGTACGCGCGGGCTGACGGCTCAGGGCATTTCCGCCGCTTTACGCCACCCCGCAAATCCGATAAGCGTACTTCATGTCCGACGCGCCCCTAAGCTGCCAGAAACACCTCTTCGACTTTCCTGAAGGCATCACCTATCTCAACTGCGCCAACCAGTCGCCGCTGCTGAATGCCAGCGTCGAAGCGGGGCGCGAAAGCGTCGGCATAAAAGCCCATCCCTGGAACATCCACACCACGGATTATTTCGCGGATTGCGAGCGCATCCGCCCGCTTTTCGGCAAGCTCATCAACGCCCCGGCCGAAAACGTGGCCATCGTGCCCGCCACCAGCTATGGCATCGCGGTGGCGGCGGCGAATCTCTCCCTGAAAAAAGGGGGGAATATCCTGGTGCTCGCCGAGCAGTTCCCCTCCAACTACTACACCTGGCGTGAGATGGCGGAGAAAGCCGGCGGCGAGGTGCGCGCCGTTGCCTTCCCCGAGGACGGGAACTGGAACCGCGCCATCCTGGAGCGCATGGACGACCGCACGGAGATCCTCGCCCTGCCCAATTGCCGCTGGACGGACGGCAGCCTCATCGACCTGCCCACCCTGCGCCGCGCGATCGGCAAAGGCGGGCCGAAACTGGTGCTCGACGTGACGCAGTCTCTCGGCGCGCTGCCCTTCGACGCGCAGGCGGTGGACCCAGATTTCCTCATCTGCTCGGCGTATAAATGGCTGTTCTGCCCCTACGGAATCTCGTTTCTCTACGTCGCCGACCGCCACCTGGACGGCAGGCCGCTCGAGCATAACTGGGTGAACCGGGCAGGATCGCAGGATTTCAGCACCCTCACCGACTACCGGGACGACTTCCAGCCCGGCGCGCGGCGCTTCGACGGCGGCCAGCACAGCAATTTCATCACCCTGCCGATGGCGATCAAGGCGCTGGAGCAGCTGGTGGCCTGGAAGCCGGAACGCACCCTCGCCTATATCCAGACCCTGACCGACATGCTGGCCGACGCTGCCCCGAAACTCGGGGCGCAGGTCGTGGACAAGGCCCACCGGGCGGGCCACATGATCGGCCTGCGCCACGCCGCGCCCTGGCCCGCCGAAACGCGCAAGACCTTGCAGGATCAGAAGATTTATGTGAGCTTCCGCAGCACGGCGCTGCGGGTGTCGCCGCATCTATATAACACCGCCGAGGACATCGAACGGCTGATCGCGGCGCTCAAAGCTTAAGACTTGCACTTTCGGCTGATTTTACTATGAATGTCCCCTCCCGTGGAGGGATGGCCGAGTGGTTTAAGGCGCACGCCTGGAAAGTGTGTTCACGGCAACGTGTCAGGGGTTCGAATCCCCTTCCCTCCTCCATCCCATAGCCGCTCAAGGGCGGCTATGGGATGGAGCAGGGAAGGGTCTTACGAGAACCCCTTAGGGTTCGACAAATGACGGAGGAAGCCCTCCGGGCTTCCGAGTAATTTGAGACGGAGCTCCGCAGGAGCGGAGGCAATCCCCTTACTCACTAATGGGAGATCGTAATGACCGCACCCTCAGATGCAGAGCTTGTAAAAAAACTTGAAGACTTTCGTGCTGCCGTCAACGGCTGGACAACCGAAACACAACCCACAATACGTCAATCCCACCGTTCATACATAAATCAGAAGCTTCATGAAATTCATGAAATAGTTCTTTTATCCGGATGTCTTCGAACAATAACTATTAGTCCGCCCCCTGCTATCGGAGGTGTAGTCATGGAAAACGTTGATCCATTTACAAATATTTTTGGATCTATATATGGCGTCCATTTAGGCCAAGCCGTGAAAGACTGTATTGATCAAGCAATAGGCGTAATTCAATCTGGAAAAGATCATGAAAGAAAAGAGATTTTAAGAAAGACCACGGGAAAGCTTGGCCTAATTACTGGCAAAAAAGTATTTTTAGTGCATGGGCACGACAAAGAAGCCTTGGAAACCACTGCCCGTTATCTTCATAAACTAGGACTTGAGGTAATTATTTTAAATGAGCAACCAAGCTCAGGCATGACAATCATTGAGAAGATAGAAACATATTCGGACGTTGCATTTGCAGTAGTATTGCTAACGCCTGATGATATAGGCGCAAAAAAAACTGACCATCCGCAATACGCACCTAGAGCGCGTCAAAATGTAATCTTCGAACTTGGCTATTTTATGGCTAAGCTTAGTCGAAAGCGTGTCATTGGACTTCTAAAAGATCGTGTGGAAAAACCTTCAGATTATGATGGAGTCAATTACATTCAAATGGATGGTGGTGACAGTTGGAAACTGTACTTAGCCAAAGAAATGAAGGCGGCAGGCCTTGAGATAGATATGAATAACGCCTTGTAGGCCCATACTCACTCCCCCAAATACCTCTCAAGCTTGCTCTTAAAATCATCCGGCTCGAACGGCTTGGCGATGTAATCATCCATCCCTGCTTCCAGGCAGCGCTCGCGGTCGCCGACCAGGGCGTGGGCGGTCATGGCGATGATGGGGAGGTGTGGCGTGCCCTGCTCCTTGTGCCACTGCCGGATCACGCGGGTGGCTTCGAAGCCGTCCATGTCCGGCATCTGCACATCCATCAGCACCAGGTCGAAGGATTGGTTTTTCACCAGATCCAACGCTTCGCGGCCATCCTTGGCCACGGAGCAGTCATAGCCGAAACCCTCCAGCATCGCGGTGGCCACCAGGATATTGGCATGGTAGTCCTCGACCAGAAGAATATGTGGGCGGCGGCGGTTCATCCTGACACCTCATCTGTTATCAACCTATCCAGCTTGCTTTTCAGCTCCTCGGGGAGAAACGGCTTGGTGAGATAATCGTCCATGCCGGCTTCCAGGCATTTTTCCCTGTCGCCCAGCATGGCGAACGCCGTCACCGCGACAATCGGAGTTTTCTTACGGTCTTCCACCTTTTCCAGAGCGCGCATGCGGCGCACGGTTTCCATGCCGTCCATGCCGGGCATCTGGATATCCATCAGCGCCAGGGCATAGTCGCCGCGGCGGAACATCTCAATCGCCTTCGCGCCGTCGGATGCGACATCGCATGCATAGCCGAACTGCTCCAGCATGGCCGTAGCCACCAAAATGTTAGGAGAATAGTCCTCAACCAGCAATATGGCCTTACCCTGGGGCACGCGTTTCGTTTCCGATGCATCCACGGGCTTCTGGCGGAGGGCGGCGCTTCCCGCGGCCGGCTCCAGCGGCAGCGTGACGGTGAATACGGAGCCATCTCCCGGCTTGCTCGCCACGGAAATGCGGCCTTGCATGCGTTGGGCGAGCGACTGGCTGATGGCAAGCCCCAGCCCGGTGCCGCCGTATTTGCGCGAGGTCGAGGCATCCGCCTGGCTGAACTTGTCGAAGATGGAAACAAGTTTTTCCGCCGGAATGCCGATGCCGCTGTCTTTTACCTCGATGACTACCTTATGGCGCCCGTCGTCTGCCAATTCCTCGTCGGACAGGATAATTTTCACGAAGCCCTTTTCGGTGAACTTCACGGCGTTGCTGACCAGATTGGTGATGATCTGCTGCACGCGCAGGGGGTCGCCCACATAGTGGCGGCCGCGCAGGCGCGAGGAATCAATCATCAGCTGCAGCCGCTTTTCCTTCGCGCGCACGCCCATGATGCTGAACACGTTGTGCACCGACTGCAACAGGTCGAACTCCACGCGCTCAAGGGTGATGGAGCCGTCTTCCAGCCTTGCAAAATCCAGCAGGTCGTTGATCAACGACAGCAGGTTGTCGCCGCTCACGCGCAGCGTTTCGATGAACTCCTTCTGGCGGTCGGTGAGCGGCTGGGTGCGCGCGAGCACGTTCGCCAGGCCAATGACAGCGTTGAGAGGCGTGCGGATTTCGTGGCTCATATTGGCCAGGAACTCGCTTTTGGCCTGGTTGGCGCTTTCCGCGCTTTCCTTGGCGTCGCGCAGCTCGGCGATCACTTGCGAAAGCTCCTGCTCGTTGTCGTAGATCTCCTGCATCATCGTATTGAAGGCATCGACCAGCTCGCCGATCTCATCATTGTTGTGCTTGCGCGCGCGGATGGGGTGGCTCAGATCCGTCGAGAACGAACGCGCCGAGGAGGAAAGGTCGAGAATGGGACGGGAAATATTGCGCTGAAAATAATGCGACAGCCGCCACACCACGATCAGCACCAGCAGCATCACGCTGAACTTGACGACGCCAATCTTGAGCAGCTGGTAATATGTATCGTGCAGGTCATAGCGCAGGTAAAGGCTGCCGATCTCGCGGCTGCCATCCTCGGTGCGAATGGTGCGGTAAAGCTCCAGATAGGGGAATTCCAGGCTTGTGCCGAAATGCGGTGGCGGGCTGCAGCCGACCGTATCTTCCTTCTCCAGCGAGCCGGACATGTAGGTGGCGAACAGGTGCTGGTTCTCGTTGTAGAGACACGCTTTCTCGATCGAGGGGTCGATGCTGAGCGAGCCGAGGTTCTCGCGGGCC
>JAFLCR010000166.1 GCA_017302755.1 Alphaproteobacteria bacterium | reverse complement strand
TGTGATCTTCCCTCATGGCGGCCCCCTGCCCCGCCACCCGAGCCAGCTTTACGAAGCGCTGGGCGAAGGGCTGATTCTCTTCTTCGTGCTCTTTTTCGCGTCGCGCACCGCCTGGTTCAAGGCCGTGCCGGGGCGGCTCGGCGGGCTGTTCCTGTCGGGGTATGCCCTCGCGCGCATCGTGGTCGAATGTTTCCGCGAGCCCGACCCGCAGCTGGGCTTCCTCTTCGCGGGGGCCACGATGGGGCAGCTGCTCTCCCTGCCCATGCTGGCCATCGGCCTGTGGCTGATCTTCCGGCGGAAATGACCCCCCTGGCCAAGTTCATCGCCGCGCGCATCAGGGCCGGGGGGCCGATGCCGCTCACCGAATATATGGGGCTCTGCCTGGGGCATCCAGAGCACGGCTATTACACGACCCGCGACCCGCTGGGGCTCAGCGGTGACTTCATCACCGCCCCGGAAATCTCCCAGGTGTTCGGCGAGCTGATCGGCGCCTGGGTCGCCGCCACCTGGCAGGAGCAGGGAGAAAAACCCTTCCGCCTCATCGAACTCGGGCCCGGCCGGGGCACGCTGATGAAAGACGCCCTGCGCGCCACGCTGCGCGTGCCGGGGTTTCATGAACAGGCGTCGCTGCACCTGGTCGAGATGAGCCCGGTGCTGCGGGCGGCGCAATCGTTGAGCCTGGCCGGCGGCCCCCTCACCCCAAGCTGGCATCGTGACATAGAAGAGATACCCGACGACCTGCCCTGGTTCGTGATCGCCAACGAGTTCTTCGACGCCCTGCCCATCGCCCAATACCGCCAAGGCACGAACCGGCACGTCACCGTGGAAGGAGGCAACTTTGCCTTCATCGATCTGCCCTGCGACGCCATCCTCGCCCCGCCCTACCCGGCCGCGCCGGAAGGCATCTGGGAACGCTGCCTCGCTGGCGAGGCCATCCTCGCCCGGCTGGCTGCCAGAATCGTGGCCACGGGCGGAGCGGCGCTCATCATCGATTACGGCTATGCCGGAGGCACCAACGGCGACACGCTCCAGGCGGTGCGCCGCCATATGCCCTGCTCGCCGCTGGAGCATCAGGGCGAGGCGGACCTTACCGCCCATGTCGATTTCCTGGCACTGCAGACCATCGCGGCGCGGGCGGGGTGCCATACTGCCCTGCTCTCCCAAGGAGCGTTCCTGAGACACATGGGCATTGATTTGCGACTCGACGCCCTGCATGCCCGTACCACGCCCGAACAGGCCGCCGCGCTAAAAAGCGGCGCCATGCGGTTGACAGAACCGAATCAAATGGGCGAGTTATTCAAAGTGCTTATGCTGAGCAACGCATCGGCCAAAATTAATTAGGACTCGATAATGAAAATGCTTTTTCTAGATGAGTCAGGCGATCACAATCTTTCAAAGATTGATTCGCAATATCCTTTATTCGTGCTTGGCGGCATCATTGTGGATCAAGCGTATGCCGAAGGAGAAATGACCAATCAGATGAATGCTTTTAAGCAAAAGGTTTTCGGAAGAAATAATATTGTTCTTCATACTGCTGAAATTGTCAGAAACCAAAATGATTTCTATCAATTAAAAGACAGGGACTTCAGAGCGTTCTTTTATCAAGAACTGAATCATCTCATGCGCAGCCTTCAATATACGGTTGTCGCCTGCGCTATTCGCAAGGAAAATCATTTATCCCGATACGGAGTGGCCGCGCTTGATCCTTACCTTCTCAGCCTGGATATTTTGGTGGAACGTTTTGGGTTTGATGTAAACTACCCGCACACGGGGATGATTGTAGCAGAACGTAGAGACGATACCCTTGATCAGCAACTTGAACTCGCCTGGCTGAATTTAAAAATTCAAGGAACCCGTTATCTCAGCGCACAACAAATCAAACAGCGCATAAGCGGACTTAATCTAAGAAGCAAGAAAGACAATATCGCCGGATTACAGCTTGCAGATCTTGTCGTTTCACCCATCGGCAGACATGTGGCCGGCAAACCGGAAAAAGAGGACTTCCGCATTATACGTCAAAAGTTCAGACGTAATTATAAAGGCGTCTATGAAGGCTTTGGTTTAGTCGTGCTCCCAAAGTAAAATGGCTGGCACCCGCTACGCAGTTACCAGCCTTTTTAAAGTATATAGAATTTAAGGCCACTTGTCAAAAATGCCAAATAACATAATGTTAGAAGCCATTGAAAAAATACAAAGCAGTCATCTTAAACCATACCCCCACGGCTTCTTCACCCGCCAGGGCGGAGTAAGTGAGGGTGCGTTTGACAGCCTCAATTGCGGCCCCGGCTCCGGCGACGATCTGGCGCTGGTCGCGGAGAATCGCCGCCGCGTCGCCGAGGCGTTGAAGGCGAACATGCTCTGCACCGCGAAGCAGGTGCACAGCGCCACCTGCCTCACCCTCTCCGCGCCGTGGGAGATGGGGCAAGGGGCGGAAGGCGACGCCATCGCCACCGATGTGCCGGGTGTCGCCATCGGCGTGCTCACCGCCGATTGCGGGCCGGTGCTCTTCGCGGATTCGGAGGCCAGAGTGATCGGCGCCGCCCATGCGGGGTGGAAGGGCGCGATCGGCGGCATTCTCGAATCGACCATCGAGACGATGGAGAAGCTCGGCGCGAAGCGGGAGCGCATCGCCGCCTGTATTGGCCCGATGATCGCGCAATCCTCCTATGAGGTGGGAGCAGAGTTCCGCATCCGCTTTCTGGAGGCGAGCGAAGCCAACGATGCCTTCTTCATTCCCTCCGACAAAGCCGGGCATTACCGCTTCGACCTGCCGGGATATATCGGCGAACGCTTGAAAAAAGCGGGGCTGGCCAGCGTCGCCTCGTGCGCCGAGGATACGCTCGCTGATGAAACACGCTTCTTCAGCTACCGCCGCAATACGCTGGCGGGCATCGCGCCTTACGGGCGGCAGGTGTCGGCCATCGCGCTGCCCCTGTGATTGACAAGCCCTTTCCCGGGTGTTAGCGCTGAATTTCACTCTTTTTTCAAGGATACGGTCATGAGCTACGCACAGCCCTTCCACGATCGCGACGGCGTCATCTGGTATGACGGCAAGATGGTCCCCTGGCGCGAGGCGAAGCTGCATGTGCTTACCCACTCGCTGCATTACGCAGGCGCCGTGTTCGAAGGGCTCAAATCCTATAACGGCAAGATCTTCAAGCTGCGCGAGCATACGGAGCGCTTCTTCCGCTCCGCCGAACTGCTCGACTATTCCATCCCCTACACGATGGATCAGATCGACGAAGCCTGCAAAGCGACGATCACCGAGAACAAGCTCACTAACGCTTACCTGCGCCCCGTCGCCTGGCGCGGCACGGAGATGATGGCCATCGGCGGCAAGGGCACGACGATCCACGTTGCCATTGCCTCGTGGGAATCCTCGTCCTATTACGGCGAGGAGATCCGCACGCGCGGGCTCAAGATGCACCTCTCGCGCTGGGCGCGCCCCGCGCCGAACACGATTCCCTGCGCCGCAAAGGCGTCGGGTCTGTACATGATCTGCACCATGAGCAAACAGGAAGCCGAAGCCCAGGGCTTCGAGGACGCGCTGATGCTCGATTACCGCGGGCTGATCGCCGAGGCGACGGGCGCCAATTTCTTCATGTTCCTGAACAAGGGGACGGAGCTGCACACGCCGTCGCCGGAATGCTTCTTAAACGGCATCACGCGCCTCACGGTGATGGAGCTGGCGAAGCAGGCCGGCTACAAGGTCGTCGAGCGCCACATCAAGCCGGAAGAGCTAGCGGATGCGGAAGAAGTGTTTCTGACCGGCACGGCCTATGAGATCATGCCCGTCGGCCAGATCGGGGATTACAAATACCCCGTCGGCGCGAACACCCAGAAGCTGATGGATCTGTACAGCAAGGCCGTGGGCCGCGACGTCAAAGCCGCTGCCGCTTAATTGCCAAGCTTCCAGCCGCCGCCGAGCGCCTTGTAAAGCCCGATCAGCGCCTGCAGGTGGGATAGTTTTGCTTCGGCCAGCGCATCCTCCGCCGCGAAGAGGGAGCGCTGCGTATCCAGCACGCTGGTGATGTCGACGATGCCGCCTTCCAGCCGGCGCTCGGCAAGCGCGAATGCCTTGCGCGCCGACTCGGCGGCGGCGCGGCGCGCATCTTCCGCTGCCGCGCTTTGCTGTGCGGCGGCGAGCGCATCCTCCACATCCGTGAACGCGGCGATGACCGTTTGCTGGTAATTGTGCAGCAGTTCGTCATAGCGCGCCCGCTCGCGCTCCAGCGTGCCGGTCAGCCTTCCGCCCTCGAAAATCGACTGCGCCACCGACGCCGCCAGCGTGAACAAGGCGCTGCCTGGGTTACACAGCGACGACAGCGCGGCACTCTGATATCCGCCCGCCGCGGTGAGCCCTATGCTCGGAAAGAACGCGGCGCGCGCCGCCGTGATATTGGCGCTGGCAGCCTTGAGGCGCGCTTCGGCGAACTGCACGTCCGGACGGCGCAGGAGCAGTTCCGAAGGCAGGCCCGGCGCGATGACGGGAATGGCAATCTCGGCCAGCTTCGCATCCGGCACGGGGTTTGCCTCGGGCAGGCGGCCGAGCAGCAGCGCCAGCGCATTCTCGCTTTGCCGCAAGCGCAACTCCAGGGCGGGAATGGCAGCGCGCTGGTTCGCGGTCACGGTTTCCTGTTGCGCCACCTCGAGGCCCGACACCATGCCTTGCGCAAAGCGTTTCCTGATGGCGTCGAGCAGGCGCTCGGCATTGGCAACACCCTGCCTCGCGATGGCCAGGCGTTCGCGCGTGGCCAGAATATCGACATACGCCCCCGCCACTGAGGAAAGAATCGTAAGGCGCACGGTTTCCTGGTCGAAGCGGCTGGCCTCCGCCATCGCCTTTGCCGCATCGGCAGCGGCCGTGTTCTTGCCCCAGAAATCGATTTCATAAGAAGCGCTGAAGCGAAGGTCGTAGGCGTTCGCGCTGCTCCTGTTCTGCCGGTTGCGCGCCGCGCCGCCGCCGGCACCCACGG
>JAFLCR010000165.1 GCA_017302755.1 Alphaproteobacteria bacterium | reverse complement strand
GGAAGAGAAGCCCTTGCTGGCGAGCGTGCCGTAACGCGACACGTTGCGTTCCGACACGTTGAGGTTCGCTTTCGCGCGGGCGAGTTCCGCCTTCTGCACGCTGTCTTCCAGGGTGAAGAGGATGTCCTTCGCTTTCACCTTCTGCCCGTCCTTGAACTGGATGTTCTCGACGCGGCCTGTGATTTCCGAACGAAGCTCGACCGATTCGTTGGCCATCAGGCTGCCCACGGCCTGCAGGCTCTGGGCGAGCGTGTCGGAGGTGGCGGGGGTCGCTTCCACATGGATGGCCGGTTTCGCCGGCGGCGTGGAGGCCTCGGCCGTCGCGGAGTCGCTGATGAAATGCGACATGCCGCCGACGGCAATGCCGATGCCAAGCAGCGTCAGCAGGGTGGATTTGCGGAGGAAGAAAGACATGGAAGTCCTCGTCTGCTTTGGGGAATGGGAAAAATCGGACATCAGGCGTGCTCCTCCACCGGCAATTCCATGCCGATGATGCGGAAGACGCCGGGGCGCAGGTCGCGCCGAATCACCTCAAGGTCGTTCAGCACCTTGGCGCTGACCATGACGCCCATGACGTAGGAGAACACTTCGCGGGCCTTAGCGGCGGGGTCGCCACCGCTGATCTGGCCGATGGCGATGGCGTCGCGCACGGCGGTTTCGAGATAGCGGATGCCGCACTCGAAAATTTCTTCCGTCTTGCGGCGCAGGCGCTCGTCCTGCGTGCTTTGCTCGGAACCGAGCGAGGCGAAAGCGCAGCCGCACACTTTGCCGAACTCCTTGAACTTGTCGGCCTGTTTTTCATAGACCAGGTCGCAATAGCGCAGGAAACGCTCCCGGGGGTCGAGGTCGGGCGAGAAGGCGCTGTCGAATTTCTGGCAGCCGACCTTCCAATGCTCGTCGAGGGCGGCGATGGCCAGGTCTGCCTTCGAGGGGAAGAAATGGTAGAAGCTGCCCTTCTTGGCCCCGGCGCGGGTGCAGATGTCGTCAACGCTCACGGCGCCGTAGCTGTTCTCCCGATCAGGGAGATGGCGGTGTCGATGAGCTTTTGCCGCGTGTCGCGGGCTTCGGGGCGGGTTTCTGGTTTCATGGGAGGGAAAATAGGTTATATATCGTAGGTCAAAGTATATTTGACCGACCAGTCAACTGCAAGCCTTTTTCTATGGCCATTGATTCTATTGATTTTCGCCGCGCCCTCGGCCACTTCGCGACCGGGATTACCGTCGTTTCCTGCGCTGACGCGGAGGGAAGGCTGTATGGGGTAACGGTCAACTCCTTTAATTCCGTGTCCCTGAATCCGTCTCTGGTGCTCTTTTCACTGGGCATGGACGGTGCGAGTACCCCGGCTTTTCTGGCGGCCAAGGAATACGGCATTTCGATGCTGGCCGAGGGGCAGGAAGCGGTATCCCGCCATTTCGCCCAGGCACAGCCGGACAAATGGGCGACCACGCCGCACGACGTGCTCGGCAACGGCTGCCCGGTGGTGCGGGGAAGCATGGCGCATTTAAGCTGCCGCCGCTACGCGCTCTACGGCGGAGGGGATCATACGATCGTGGTGGCCGAAGTCATGCAGGCGGTGTTCCACACGCCGGAACTGCCGCCGCTGCTTTATTTCCGCGGCAGCTACCGCAGCCTTCAGAAATAACTAACCGTGCAACGGCCCGTTCACCGGCCGCTTGACGCAAGGGCTGCCATCCGCGCCGACACAGGGGCTTTTCAGCTCATGGGTTTCAGACGTGCAGGCCGCAAGGGCAAAGGCGGCGAGGAGGAGGGTGACAATACGCATGGAATGTTTCTCCAGATCATGAATTCCTGAAACATATCGCAAAAGCGTTTCCTTGTGAAGTGGTTGCACAAGTAGCTGTTTGCTACTTGAAGCGCGCCTTGTTTTGTTAATATCGGTTAATCGAAAAATGGAGATTTTACATGACCGAATACATTGCCTCACTTAAAGCTGAAATAGAAGCGCTTGCCGCTAGGACATCTACCATTGATGCTGTCATCGCCGCAGGTGCGACACATGCGGAGCTACAGCAGCAACTCGCAGCGTTAAAAGCAAGAGAGTATGAAACTCGCTATAGAGAGGAAGTTCAAGAAGTGAAGCATAAGGGGTATACCGAAGATGAAATTCGGGAACTTAACGGAATGGAGCGCCTTCTAGGGACGAGTGAAAAATATGAGGTGGTGGTTGGCACTAAACTAGTTTCTTACATAACCCAAGAATGGGTGCCAGGGGAATGGGATATGGTTTATAAAGATGTAGAGAAGTATAGAGAAGAGGATGTAGTTGAGTATAGATATCGGCCATCTAAAGAAAATCAAGCAGAATGGCAACGTGTGAAAGATCTTTTAGCTTTTGCTGTTGCTCATCAGTCCGACTACACAACGCGAGAGAAAGTCCAAATACCATATCAAGTGCATCATCCGGAAATCACCCATCAGATTTCAGAACTTCAGCCAAGTATTTCTTCAGCATGGAATCACTATCAACAAGCTTGGCGCAGCTATCAAACCCGTTATGGCAAAGCGCAGGATAGCAACGAACCAGTCAAGGAGAAGCGGGCATTGGAAGCTCTCTCTGCGCAAGCTTCCTTTGAAGTTACCGTCTGTGAGGCTCTGGGTTTTGATGGGCCGCCCAAGGAAGCCTTACGCCAAAACCATTCACGAGTTCGGATTCCGTTTGAGCATTGGATTGATAACACAGCTACAGCCGGTGACTTGCAGACACTTTGTATTGCCGCCAAAGTAAGGGGGCATAAGCTGGAGCCGCTTTCCGACATGCTGGAAGCTGATTTGCGGCAGCAAAAAGAATCCGGGCATGGTGGTTTATTGCATCAAGCGCGAGGCGTTTATAAATGGCTTACGCTACGCGGAAAGGAAGCGCAGGAGCTGGAGCGCGCCTGACAGTCGAGAGGTTTATACCTAATCATCGTCGTCTACCTCAGGAAGACCAAACCGTCTTCTCCAGGCATTTTTTGATTCTCTTTCTGCTTTTTTAGCTTCTTCTTTCGCTTTGTTTCTTTCCTCCTGATCGACCGGCTGCCCATCAAGATTGCGCTCGGCCCGCAGACGGTCGAAATCAGCGCGCGCCTTTTCGGTGCGATCCTTGTTTTTCTTATCCAGGTCCGCATTGCCTTTGATGTTGAAGAAGCTCATGCCGGGAATATTGCCGATGCCCATTCGGGGCACATCCTTGGCCGCATTGTAAAGCATGCCGACGCCCCAACCCGCCTCGGAAAGCTTTTTATCACTGTCATCGAGCCGCTTGGCGAGGCCACCGGATATCTTTCCTTGGTTATCTACGGAGCCGAGCGCGCGGCCTGCCGCATTCACGCCCTGCACGCCCCTGCTTAAGAGTCCGCCTACAATCGGAACGCGCTGGACGAGTTGACCCGCCTTCGAACCGCCGGTGGCATTCTGTATGGATTGTCCGAACTTCGCCAGGTTCCCGTTGCCGAGTCCTTCCTTCTCGCGTGCGGAACCAGTGATAATCCCCTGAATGTTGAACAGGCTGCCGGCGGCTTTCGGCGGCCCGTCCAACCACATGAAGACCATGGACATTTCATTGGCCATCTTGTTGATCTCCGGCTGGAAGCGGCAGGCGATCCAGCATAGGGCCATGAACACCAGGGCATCGGAGAAATCGAAAGGAAATATCATGCCCTGCACGGCCTGGCAGTCGGCATTATAGCCGGCCAGCCCGAAGAAGTTCAGCAGGGGCTTGGGCGTACAGCCTGCGTTATTGCCCGAGCAGGTGCAATTATCCGGACAGGCGAACTGCCACCCCCAGAATTGATTGTTGATGGAATTGACAATGCCCAGGATATCTCCTTCCGGAGGCGCGCTGGTCGTTCCCAGGAGCGTGTAGTTAGTATAGCACACGGCGATGCGCATTTCGCTGCCATCGCCGAAGAACATCTGGTTGAGGCTGGTGTTAACCAGCACCACGAACATTCCGAGGAACGCAAAATTGAGAATCGGCTTCAGCGAGAAATTGATCAGCTGCTTGACCCAGGCATCAAAATACATCCACGTCTGCTTGAACAGCATCAGCGAGAGGAAGATGGGGCCAAGCGCAAGCAGCAGCGCCCGCGCGCACAGGCTGAGCAGGTAGATCCACATCGCGTTGCAGACCGCGAGGATCAGCATCATCAGGCCGATCAGCAGCAGGATCACGTAAAACGGCCCGTTCGGGAGGGCGGTCAGGCAGGCCAGAAGAAAGCGAATCGCGGGGAAGGAAAGCAGCTTGCCCAGCGCCATGTCGATGGGGCGGAACACGGAGCCGAACATGGAGGCCGTGCCCGCAGTGCCTTGCTCCACGCTGGTATCGGTTGCGGCGCAGATCATGGCATCGGCGGATTGCCTCTGGAGCATGTCGCCCACGCGCCCCAATTCCCCGGTAATCAGGCCCAGCACTTCGTCTACGCCCTCAAGGAAGAGTTTGCCGGCCAGATTATAAAAAATATCCACCCCGGCCGGGGTGAAGAGCATCGCCAGAATGGAGAGCTTGAACCCGCGCACCAGCGCATCGCCCAGCTGAATCTGGGTCAGCCCCAGCGCGACCATGAGCCCGTAAAGCGTCATGTAGAGCAGAATCAGCTTGGAGACGACACCCGCCATCTCGCCGTTCGGATCGGCGATGGCGCTGAACATATCCCGCGAGAACTGGTAGAGGTTCTGCCCCACCTGGCTGATGACGTACTCCCCGGGGCCGACCATCGTCGTGGAGCTGTAGGTGGAGTCGTAGGTAACGGTAACGGGGATGAACAGCTCGCGCTGGATGTTCTCATCCTTGAATTGATCGGGGTTGGTGCAGGGCCAGTCAGGGCTTTGCCATGGGCCGCAGCCGGTTAAGGCGAGCAGCAGCACGCACATCATGCCAAGAAACCAGCGGGAGGGTCTGGAGGTGTTCATTCGGTCGGAAGTCCAAAAATGGTTCTGCGTGCATTTTTCAAGATGCGCTTGGAGCCCTTCTTTAAGTTACGGATGGC
>JAFLCR010000164.1 GCA_017302755.1 Alphaproteobacteria bacterium | reverse complement strand
TTATGCCCTTTATACTGACGATAGGCCTGCCTTTTTTCTTGCTTTTTACGGTAACCATGTGCGGGCGCCCAATCCGGCGGATCGGCATAAGCGGCGCAGGTTGCGCCTTCCATGCCCAGAATCGCCATTATCGCAAGCAATGACATTTTTTGCTTCAAGAACATACACTCTCACCCAAGTTGGTTATATTACCGGCCATCCACCATCTGCCAGCTGCCGTCGGGCTGGTAGCAGGCCGTACCGTACACCCGGCGGAAACTTCCGCCAACATTAACGATCGTCGAGGACTCGCGGCAATACGGAGCAGGCTGCTGCTGGATCACCTGCACCGGCGGCGCCACGTAGACCGGCGTGGGCTGGACATAGGTTCTCACCGGCGGCAAAAGAGAGATGGACGCACCCCAGTGCGGTCGATGATATCTATGTGAATAGTAATGATTATCGTGGTGACTGTAGCTATGATGGTAGTGATGCTTGTGGCCGTGATGCTTGTGCCCGTGATGGTGATGGCCATGCCGCCGATGGCCATGATCATCCCCAGCCATCGCCGTGCCGGAGAAAGCCAGCAGGGCAAGCGCCGTCAAGCAAGCGCGAAGAAATATAGACATATTATCCCCCAATGATGTTGTTTCTGCCTATGATACGCACGCCGGAAGAACATCCTTCGCGCACCCACACATTTTTTTCTTGCGCTCCCGGAAATCCTGATGCTCCTTTCGAAGATCATGACCCAGCATTTCACCAAACCCTCCTGGAACACCAAGACCCGCCTTGCCTTCACCAACGCCCGGCTTGTAGACCCCGAATCGGGGCTGGACGAGAAAGGTGGATTGCTGGTGGAAAACGGCATGATCGCCGATTTTGGCCCCAGGCTTTTCAATACCGGCACCCCCGAAGGGGCGAAGGTGATCGACTGCGCAGGACACGTGCTGTGCCCCGGGCTGTTCGACATCCAGGTGCATTTCCGCGAGCCGGGGCAGGAATATAAGGAAGTCATCGAGACGGGCACCAAATCTGCGGTTGCGGGCGGCGTTACCACGGTCGCCAGCATGGCTAACACCAAACCGGTGGTGGACGACGTGTCGGTGGTGGATTTCCTGTTCAAGAAAGCGCGTGAAACCGGCTATTGCCGCGTCCACCCTTACGGCGCGATCACCAAGGGCATCGAAGGTTCGGAAATCACCGAAATGGGCCTGATGGCTGAAGCCGGCGCCATCGGCTTCTCCGACGACGGCAAGCCGGTGATGAACAGCCTGGTCATGCGCCGGGCCATGGAATATGCGAGCCGCCTGGGCGTGGTCATCGCGCAGCACGCGGAAGATTGCCACCTGTCCAATGGCGGCTGCATCAACGAAGGCAAAGTCTCCGCCCGCCTAGGTGTGACGGGCATCCCCAACGCCTCGGAAGCCATCATCGTCGCCCGCGACCTGCTGCTGCTGGAAATCACCGGCGGGCATTACCACGTGCTGCACGTCTCGACCCACCAGGCGCTGGACGCCATCCGCCGCGCCAAGAAGCAGGGGCTGAACGTCACCTGCGAGGTTGCGCCCCACCATTTCGTGCTAACGGACGAGGCAGTGGAGGAATACCGCACCTTCGCCAAGATGAACCCGCCGCTGCGCGCCGAGGAAGACCGCCTGGCCATGATCGAGGGGCTGAAAGACGGCACGATCGACGCCATCGCCACCGACCACGCCCCCCACGACCAGGACAGCAAGCGCGTGCCGCTTTCCTCAGCCAGCTTCGGCATCGTGGGGCTGGAAACGATGCTGCCGCTCTCGCTGCAGCTTTATCACCAGAAGCTGCTTTCCCTGCGCGATGTGCTGGCGCGGATGACTTATAAGGCGGCGGATGTCATCCACCGTCCCGGCGGCAGGCTGAAAAAAGGCGCTGTGGCCGATCTCACGCTCATCGATTTAAACCGTGAATGGACGATCAACCCCGAAGCGTTCCATAGCAAATCCAAGAATTCGCCCTTCGAGGGCTTTACCACCAAAGGCCGCGCCATCCAGACCATTCTTGGCGGCGAAGTGGTATACTCGCTGGATTAGGGCGGCACTGCCAAGGCTTTTCATGAAAAGCGATTGGGAGTGGTAGGCGGTTCGTCAAACCAATCCCTCACTTCTGGATTGTTGTCGAAGAAGTTCGTGTACATTCGCCATTTGACAGCCTCCCCCACTTCTTCCAGCTCCCGAATGGTATTGGCATGAATGGCGTCCAGTTCATGGAACATGTTCTTGCTGGAGATGGAATAAAAATTCCCCCTGTCTTCGCTCAGGCGGGCATGCACTTGCCAGACAAGCGCGCTATACGTTGAAAGAGAGGCGCTCAGGACATGGTAATGCTCGATCAGCACATCCTCATCCACGGCATCCACATGTTTCCAGATGGCCTTATGCCCTCCTGAAGGTTGGGCGCGCATGGCCATCACATCTTCCAGGGTGCCGCCGCACGCAATATAGAACTCCGCCATTCGGTTACACAGATCATCCATGGCGGCAAACAGCACATTGAGATAGCCATCTTTCCCAGGCGGAAACGTGCCTGCCAGCACATCGGCCATCACTTCCTGAATCTCACCACCCAACGTGGTCATACTGGGCCGCAGATCAGGATTCAGATCACGAACAATACCAAAAGTCGGGTATTCGGCCTGGCGTGCGGCCAGTTCATCGCGCTGCTGCGCCAGGCGGATATAGGATATGGCGATTTTGCGCCCAAGGACGTTATGGTTGATATTTGACATGGTGAACCCTGCATTGCCCTGTGATGCGGGTCTAATGCCCGCTATGCTATAAGCATTAATGCCAGGAAGCATTTCCGGCAAGGGCATTGCTTTCTGCCCGGGCAAGACTACCGATTTCTTTCAGAATTCTCTTCACCCGGCGCACGCCATTGCGGGATCTGTTGTTCAATATCGGCAAAAGCTGTCCTTGCAAAACGCTCGTCCAGCCCTTGAGTCAACTGAATCGCCCGTTCCGGATTTGCCAGATATTCCCGCATATCCTGCAATATGGGGATAATCAGCCATGTCAGTGTGCGGATTTCGTCAAAAATGCCGTTCACCAGTTCGGTGTACGGGGCATATTCCGGCAGGAATACTAGAAAAGCCTTGTCCCGGTGAATTTTATCCAGCTCTTCCCAGATCCCTCCCCAGCGCTCCAGGGAGCGCTCCAGGCTGTATGTTGTCAGTGTCTGCGCGGACACTTCCGCGGCCATGGCCTGCTGAATCTGCGCCGCAAGCTCCGCGAACTTAGGATGCCGCGCAAAAGCATGCAGCATCGTTGACGCTGCCGGCGTTTCGGAGGACTCGCCGTCCTGGCCAGCCTGCGTCCGGCCATCAAAATCCGTGAAAAACAGATTCCGGCTATCTTCCAGCACGGCATGCACTTCCGCCAGCGTCTTCAGCAAATGCTCGCGATAGCCGTCGAGATGCCCCACGGCAAGGTAATCGCCCGGGTTTTCCCGCTCCACCAGCTTCCCGATGCGGCGCAGATCCATGCGCTCCTGGCCGTTTCGGATGCTTTCCAGAAGTGTGCGCACCGCCTGGAACCGCTCAAGAAGATTGTTCAGTCCCTCAAAGCCATCAGGTATGTTATCTGTCGTTGAGATCATTACAGTTATGCCGTTTCCTAGCAGCTAGAATAGTGTGTTTGCAAAACCCTCAAATGCAGAATCCGAAGCACGCCGTACTCCTGGCTCCTCAAACGGGATGTCCTGTGCCTGACAGACGTTCCGCCGCACCTGCAGCAGCGCTTCGTGCCGCCAGGCAATATATTCCTGATGCGCCGCCTCCAGCTGCTCATGCTGGCTGATTTTGGGAAAGGCCGCATGTATATCCCGTAACCAGTTCAATACAGTGTCCGAGGGGATGAACGGCAAATCACCAAAGCAATCGGGAGTCATCTGAATCACCGCTTCCGCCGTCAAAATTTTTGCCGCCTGCGTATTCACCGCATTCGTCATCCCCTCAAACTGGCGAGCCATCTGATCGTGCTGTGCCGGCGCATCCAAAAAGTTCAACTGAACAATCGTGGATGCAAGGGAAGGATCGCATTTTGCCAGCGCCTCGATGCGCTCCACATCCTGCCTGATTGCATCGCGCCAGCGTATCAATGCCTCATTGACGCCAGCGATATGGTCAACCATCTGCACCGCATAATTAAAGGGATGATAAATCCCGAAATGGCAGATGCCGATCAGCCGAAATTCCTCATCTATTGTCAACGCACGGGGCGGCGAGGCATGGTAGTTCTGCGCCGGCATGCCGGTTGCTTCGCGGATGCCGTATGTTTTCCTGGCATCTTGAAACGCGCCGATGAGATTCAAAAATTGACCGTGCAATCCCTCCAGGAGATCAAAAAGGTAGACGTTCTGCATCATCAAGCCTGTACTTAAAAATGCACAAGCTAGTGATATTTATTATTTTGCTCAATCTTGAGTTTGTGAACTTTATGTAACATCCAAAGGCTGCATGGCACGAGGTGATCCAGCCCCAAGCCCTCTGGTTTGCGTATAGCTTTTTAGAGTTTTTAACCGCTTTTGGAGATCTGCTCTCGTTTTCCAGCCACCGGGGTAGGCGGCCCTTTCTGTTCTTCCCTACCCCATTCAGCCCAGGAACCATCATAAACCGCCGCCTGGGGATAGCCCGCCGCTTCCATGGCCAAAGCGAGGATGCAGGCCGTCACGCCGGAACCGCAGGTGGCGATCACCGGCGTATCGTGCTCCACTTCCACGGCTTTGAGCAGCTTTCGCAGTTCGGTAACGGATTTCAGTCTGCCGTCCTTTGTCAACAGCGTCGCGTAATGCAGATTGGCGCTGCCGGGAATATGACCAGCGCGCATGCCAGGGCGCGGCTCTTTCTCTTCGCCGTAAAAGCGGCCCGGCGAGCGGGCATCGAGCACGCGCTCGCGTCCGGAGAACAAATTATGGCGCATGTCGTCGAGGGTGCGAAGCATCGCTGGCTGGTATTGGCAGTGATATGTCTTTGGAAACGGCTTTTCCGCGCCGGATTCCACCGGCAGCCCTTCACTTCGCCACAGCGGGAACCCTCCGTC